>CAILMK010000381.1 GCA_903835275.1 uncultured bacterium
ATTTTGCAGTTAGTTAAGTTAAACATAGAATCATTCAAGAGCATTGAAAAGCTATCATGCGAATTCAATGATAAATTCAATGCATTTACCGGGCATAATGGCATTGGCAAGACTAATGTACTTGATGCCATTTATTATCTCTGCACAGGGAAAAGTTATTTCAATTCCAATGATACGCAGCTCATCCGGAATGAGGAACAGTATTTCAGTTTGAAGGGAAGTTTCGAAAAAGTAAAGGATGAAACGGATGAAATACTTTGTGTACTCATTCGCGGAAGAAAGAAAGTCATCAAGAAAAATGATGTGCAGTATGAGAGGATGATCGATCACTATGGCGCCTATCCTGCGATTATGATTGCTCCGAATGATATTGATCTCATCATGGGTGGGAGTGAGGAGCGCCGCAAATGGATGGACTCCACCATTTCCATGCACGACCGCGAATATTTGATGTCATTGATACAATATGATAAAGCATTGCAGCAACGCAATGCGGAATTAAAAAATATGTATCACGAAAATGGTTTTAACAGGGGAGTGCTGGAACTGTATGATAAGCTCCTGATAAGTTTAGCACATTCCATATTTGAAAAACGTAAAGAATTTATCAGGGAATTTATTCCTGTTTTCTCTACAATATACGATTCTATTTCCGGCAAACATGAACCTGTAGGAGTTACGTACCAAAGCCAGTTGTTGGAAGGAACCATGGAGCATTTTCTTGAATTTAAATTCAGGCAGGACCTTGCCATGCAGCGTACCACACATGGTACGCACAAGGATGATCTGGAATTCACCATCTATGCCCAACCCGCGAAGAAATTCGCTTCGCAAGGACAGCAGAAAAGTTTTATATTCAGCATGAGGCTGGCGCAGTATAAATACTTTCTTTCCAAGTCACCGATCATGCCGCTTTTATTGCTGGATGATGTTTGCGAAAGACTGGATGAATCACGGCTTCAAAACCTGATGAAGATATTATCCCAAAAAGAATTCGGGCAGATATTTATCACCGATACTTCTCCTGAGCGATTGAAAAAGATCATTCCTTTTAAAGGAGAGGGGTTGAAGATATTGGAGATGGAGTAAAACCACCCCACCCTAAAGGGCACCCCTCCTAAAAACAGGAGGGGAAATTAAAAAATCTTCGATTTTTAGAGTCTGCAACCCCTTTGTTTTTTTTAAGTGAGGTGTTTTGTTTCGCTTGCGTAACTCCTCCCCTTAGCCAAGGGGAGGTGCCTGAAAGGTGGAGGGGATTGTAGCAAACTATGCGACAGAAGGGTGAGGGAAAATCAAATCGCAACGCAATCGATCAATATAAATTCCGCATTTTCAATTCCAACAATTTCAAGGGCGCTTTCATCTGAGATCCTTGCCTGATCATTGGTTTGCAATACTTCTCCATTAATGCTGATGGAACCTGTTTTTACATAAACAAAAACTTTCCTTGCAGCAGTAGTGGAATAGCTTATATTCTTTCCTTTTTCAAGATCAGATAAATAAAATGTAGCATCCTGGTTGATGAATAGTGCATTGCCCTCTTTAGTTGGACTCACCACCGGAAGTAATGCGTTTTTACTTGCTGCCGGATCAAATGATTTTTGCTCATAAGATGGAGTGATGCCTTGTTTTGCAGGGATCACCCAGATCTGATACAGATGCAAATCTTCATCACCATCATTCATTTCAGAGTGATAAATTCCGGTTCCGGCACTCATGCGTTGCACTTCACCTGTTTTTATGGTAGTCGCATTGCCCATGCTGTCCTTATGGGATATTTCCCCTTTCAGCATGATGGTGACAATCTCCATATTATTATGCGGATGCTTTCCGAATCCTTGATGAGCTTCCACAATATCATCATTAAATACACGCAATACACCGTGATGAATATTGGCAGGATCGTGATAATCGCTAAAGGAAAATAACCAGTAGCTTTTCAGCCAGCCATGATCACCAAAATGACGTTTGTTAGCAGGAATAATCTTTATCATACTCGTTTTAATTATGATTTCAATAACCGGAGAGCAATGGAATTAGTTCTATAATATACATTTTATGGACTTCCCTCACTTTTTTTCTCGCTCCCGCGAGCGTCCCTGTCTGCCGACAGGCAGGCGATCGTGGCTGCAAGTCAAACCATCGTACTAATCGGATAAAATATCCAAGGCTCCAAAGATCGGGATAAATATATCCCGATCAGCCATTAATAAAAAAGGGCCACGATATATCGTGACCCTTTTTTATTGTTTTGCATTCCAAATCCGAAATCGAATTCGCCGCGGCGAACGAAATCCGAAATCGAGTTTATTTTCCCCGTATCGCAGCAATACCTGGCAATTCAATGCCTTCAAGGTATTCCAGCATGGCACCGCCACCTGTGGATATGAAGCTTACCTTACTTTCCAGTCCGAACTTATTGATTGCTGCCACGGAATCACCGCCGCCAATCACTGAAAAAGCAACTTTTTGAGTGGCATCAGCAACGGCAAGTGCAACTTCCTTGGTTCCCTGTTCAAAATTTTCCCATTCAAAAACGCCCATTGGACCGTTCCAGAGTATGGTTTTGGAATTCAATATCACTTCACGGTAGGTTTTGCGAGCTTCAGGTCCAATATCCAATCCCATCCAGTTAGCAGGAATGGCATCACTCGGGCAAATTTGTGTCTTGGCATCTTTAGCAAAAGAATCAGCACAAAGGCTGTCAATGGGC
>CAILMK010000382.1 GCA_903835275.1 uncultured bacterium
AAACGCCCCGCAATATTGCGGGGCGTTTCTGTTAAATCCGAAATCAAATATCTTTATTTCTCAATAATCATTTTGGTGATCGAAGAATATTTTTCTCCTGTTAGGGAAAGAATATACATACCTTGTGGCAGATGTTCCAATGAACAATTCATTGAATTTATTCCAGATGAAACTTTGGCGATATAAACTGTTTTACCCAATTGATCCCTTATGATAAGAGTAGTTTCTTCGTTTACTGAACCTGAAAATTTCAAGGTGAAATTACCTTTTGATGGATTTGGAAATATATTTACTTCTACTGCATCGGATGAAGAATAAATTCCTGTAAAGGTTGTTGCATTTGCACTGCTGGATTTAGCTGATACTCCGGCGCCATTCCACGCAGCTACTTCATAATAATAGGTGCTGGCGGGTGCAAGTGCAGTATCAGTATAGGATGTTGCATTGGCGGCTGTACTGTCAATGGCCGTCCATGTCGTGCCATCTGTACTGCGGTAAATGATGAAGCCGCTTTCATTGCTGCTGTTATCAGTCCAGGAGAGTTGAAGTTTCTTGTCATTTGTTTTATGCATGGCAACTACAGTCAATCCTGATGGAGCAGCAGGAGCCGTACCTGCCATTGCGGTCCCACAGTATTCCCGTGATCTGCGAACCCATCCGTGCACAATGATATAATCATAAAGGTAACTGATGGTATAAGGATATCCTGAACCATCGTATGAAGTGGAATCCACGCTTGTTGGCACCCATTTGCCGGTTCCCGTTTGGTAATCCTCATTGTAGGATAAGGTTCTGTTTCCGGAGGCATACGAATACGTTTCGCGATATGAATCAGAAAATTTGAAGCTGGCATCTGCCTGTGCTTCGTACAAGGTATTCTTGGTACCATCAGTATTATACGTCCACATTTTCCTGTTGGCTAGCGTTACCTTGCTTTTGGAGGAATTGTATGAATAAATGGAATCACAGGTTACCTGCCCGGATGTATTGTACGTAAATGAATCAATATCCTTATCCATCCATGCATTGCTTACTAATTTTATTTTGTGAATACCAAGCATTAATCCGCCGGAGGTATATGAATAGATATCCCTTTCAACTTCATCATAGCTCAGGGATTTGTTTAGGCAATGATATATAAATTTACACC
This sequence comes from uncultured bacterium, assembly GCA_903835275.1. GTDB lineage: Bacteria > Bacteroidota > Bacteroidia > CAILMK01 > CAILMK01 > CAILMK01. Next base: position 1,151 of record CAILMK010000382.1, read on the forward strand.
AACTAAATTTCGGTTATTTTAGAAAACAGAACAGGCCAGTTGTTTTGCTTGATACGAAATTTAGTCCCATGATTATGCCCTGTTCTTGCATCGAAGTCAATCAAAATATCACCACCTATTAAACCACGTAATAAATTATTAAAAGCAAAATCTTCTAATAGTTCAATTTTTTCATACTTAAATTCTTCTTGCCCGTTTACAGTTCTGGAATCAGCAACAACATAAATGGTGTTTCTGATTTTGCCTACGCATTTTGTTTGCAATTCGTCAAAATTCCAATAGGCAATTACCTGCTCTTCGTTACCATGATAATCTAATACTTTGCCTTTCCATTCGATATGCCTTGCACCAGTTTCTTTCGGGTCGTAAATAATATCAATCGTTCTTTTGACGCTTTCTACTTTTAGTTTAAACCCTCTATCCATATAGGATTTGCCATTTATTGTTGCCCTGAAACTCATTTCGTTTGCAGGGTGTTTTTTGCCCGCTTCTTTGTGTTGCCATCCATAATAAGGCAAAAGGACTTTTGATACTACACTTTCTGGTTTACGCGGATGTGGGTCTATATGAAAAAGGGTAATCATTGAAGATGTTTTTTTTCTTTGGGCTTTAAGTTCCCAATCAACAGTGTTCGCAATTCCTAAATTATTCTCAGGAATCTCCAATAAATCCTCCAAAGTGTTTCCTACTGAGCCATCATTTTTTGAACGATTTGTATGAACCCATCCAAGTTTTTGGATAGCTTTTAACCTATCCAGTAATTCTTCTTTAGGGATATTTAAAAGTTCTATTTTCATTTGGTTAGGTTGAAAAGTGTTTTTGTTTTAAGCAAAAGTTCGCTTTGAACTATGTTCTTTTTTATTCTCTCCTCGGCCATTTTGCAATAATCAGGTGATATATCTATTCCAATGTAACTTCTTTTTAACCCCATTGCTACAATGGCTGTTGTACCACTACCCATAAATGGA
>CAILMK010000383.1 GCA_903835275.1 uncultured bacterium
ATACCTCTGGAAACTGAAATGAATGTGGTTCCTAATAAGACCAGCCTCCGTTCCATTTCATTGTTTGGCTTAAGTGTGGTTACTCTCATATTTGAGGATGATGTTGAAGATTTTGTAGCCCGCCAGAATGTAATGAACAGGCTGGGCTCTGTGAATTTGCCTGATGGGGTTGAGCCTGATGTACAGCCGCCAACAGGTCCTACAGGCGAAATTTTTCGCTATACTTTAGAGAGTAAGACAAAAGGAGTCCGTGACCTGAAGACTATTCAGGACTGGGTGATTGACAAGCAACTTAAACGTGTGGCCGGAGTGGCTGACGTGGTAAGTTTTGGTGGTGAAGTTAAAACGTTTGAAGTAAGTGTAAATCCTAATTTGCTTAACAAATACGGACTGACTGCGTTGGATGTCTATAAAGCAATTTCCAATAGCAATATAAATGTAGGTGGTGATGTGATCGAAAAAAGCAGCGAAGCTTTTGTTGTTCGTGGAATAGGCCTGATCAATAATATACATGAACTGGAAAATGTAATTGTCCAGAACCTAAACGGAACACCAATTTTTGTACGCAATATCGGTACAGTTTCCGAGTCTAATCTTCCGAAGCTTGGAGTAGCGGGCAGGGATACCAAAGGCGATGTTGTAGAAGGAATTGTATTGATGAGAAAGGGTGAAAATCCTAGCGAAGTACTCGCGGGCCTCCGCGATAAAATACATGAATTGAATGACAGGGTATTACCCGGCGATGTGAAAATAAGCACTTTCTACGATCGTACGGATCTAGTAGAAAGAACGATCCATACGGTAATGCACAACCTTATAGAAGGTGTATTATTAGTGACGTTTATCCTGTTGATATTTTTAGCTGACTGGAGAACGACAGTTATTGTAGCGATCATAATTCCACTGGCTTTATTATTTGCGTTTATCCTGATGCGATGGAAGGGCATGTCTGCTAATCTTCTATCCATGGGGGCAATTGACTTTGGTATCATTATCGATGGTGCCGTCGTCATGGTGGAGGCAATTTTTGCCTTCCTGGCCCACCAGGCAGAGCATTCAGGGATGGAGGCATTCAACAAGCGAGCAAAAATGGGATGGATCAAAAAAATTGGATTGGAAATGGGTAAGCCTATTTTCTTTTCCAAGATCATTATCATTACCGCACTCATGCCGATTTTCGCTTTCCAGAAAGTGGAAGGTAAAATGTTTTCGCCACTGGCATATACTATTGGTTTCGCGCTTTTAGGTGCCTTATTATTTACTCTTACGCTTGTGCCAATGCTCTGTAGTGTCTTATTGAAAAAGAACGTCAGGGAAAGGGATAATCCACTGATTAACTTCCTGAATAGAATTTATAAACCGGTGATTAATCGTGCACTTAATGCGCCGAAGTTGAGCCTCGGAATCGCGGTATTTGTTCTTGCTGTAAGTTTATTTCTTTTCCGGTTCATTGGGACAGAGTTTTTACCGCACCTTGATGAAGGTTCCATATATGTCAGGGCAAGTATGCCTATGAGCATTTCCCTGACAAGATCCAAAGAATATACCCAGGATATCAGGAAAATATTCGCTTCATTCCCTGAGGTAAAAGGAGTGATATCCCAAACAGGTCGTCCGAATGATGGTACAGATGCAACAGGGTTTTTTAACAATGAGTTTTTTGTAGATATATATCCCAAGGAAGAATGGAAGAGAAAGATAACCAAGGATGAGTTAATAGACGAGATGCAGAAAAAGCTTGACAAGTATCCGGGTGTTAATTTTAACTTTTCCCAACCTATATCTGACAATGTGGAAGAAGCTGTTTCCGGTGTTAAAGGTTCAATGGCGATAAAGATTTTCGGCGATAACCTTACCTATCTTGAGCAGGTAGCTGATACTGTGAATGGAATCATGCAGGGCGTTCGCGGTGTTGAAGATCTTGGCATTTTCAAAAATATCGGGCAGCCTGAAATGCGAATTGAGCTTGACCAGTTAAAAATGGCTACGTATGGCGTTGCTACTTCTGATGCCCAATCAGTCATTGAAATGGCAATAGGAGGTAAGGCGGCCTCTCAATTGTACGAAGGAGAAAAGAAATTTGATATTCGTATCAGGTATCAGCCTCAATTCAGATTCAATGAGGAAACGGTAAAGAATTTGCTGGTTCCTACCCTGGCAGGAAATCGCATACCACTGAAAGAAATTGCGGAAGTAAAATTGATTACAGGTCCTGCATTTATATACCGCGAAGGCAATGAAAGGTTTATCGCCTTGAAGTTCTCGGTGCGTGGCAGGGATCTGGGAGGTACGATTGCTGAAGCCCAAAAGAAAGTGAATAAGGTAGTGCATCTTGGCAAAGGATATTCCATGAGCTGGAATGGTGAATTTGAGAACCAGGAACGTGCTACCAAAAGACTTTCTTATGTTGTACCTATCAGTATAGCGTTGATATTCATTTTGCTCTTCATCATGTTTGGCAGCGCCATGGATGCAGGAATTGTATTAATGAATGTGCCGTTTGCATTGATTGGTGGAATACTTGCCTTGCTATTTACAGGAATAAACTTCAGTATATCAGCGGGGGTAGGCTTTATTGCCTTATTTGGTGTCTCGGTGCAGAACGGGGTGATCCTTGTCTCGGTCTTTAAAAAGAACCTGCATAATAATATGCCTCTCCGAGAGGCGATTATAGGTGGGGCTTCCAGTCGTTTGCGTCCCGTAATAATGACTGCATTAATGGCGGCACTAGGGCTTTTACCTGCAGCACTTTCTACCGGTATCGGTTCTGAAACCCAAAAGCCTTTGGCTGTGGTGGTTATTGGAGGACTCATATCGGCTACTATATTGGTAATGATAATATTACCTGTTATTTATAGTATGGTGCAATCTAAAAAACGATGATAGCTGATAATCAAATACTGTAGGAAATTATCTTTAGCATTAATACCGAAGGAAGGGACTATTTAGTCCCTTCCTTCGGTAATTGTATATCCTGATTTTAACTGTTTCGGTTGATTTAATTGCCTGTGAAAATCAGCACTTTATTCC
>CAILMK010000384.1 GCA_903835275.1 uncultured bacterium
CTTTAAACTCTTTTAATTCAGTATCACTGTACCTTTCATTTTTCGTCTCTATTGGCGCCGAATATTCAACGTTTTTACTAATGTTAAATTTACTCTTTGTCTCCTGTCCTTCTGAATAAGAATAAGATATTCTGCTTTTTTTATTAGGGCTGGCCGCATCAACTATATTGTCATTTTTATCATAGCCCGGTTCATCATCATTCTTTATACACTTTACAAAACAAAAACCCGCTGATGTTTGCTCAGGAATTAAACCAGTTGATCCTTCAATAATATGCAATGCATAACCATAATATTTGCAGTCTTGATCAATATAAATATCATCGACATACGTGAAAGGTCTCTTATTAGATGTCCAAATAGCAATGTGTTTATATCCTTCTTTCTTATCGCCCCACATATCCTCTCCCCCGAACCACCACCCATCTCCATCAGCTTCAAAATAACCCCGAACAGGTATCTTAAATTCTGGGTAGCTTTTTTCAATTTCAGTTTTAAAAATTGAAGATTCACCAAGCGGCATTCCATAGCCGTTTCTTTCAAATGAATAACTACTGTCAATAAATGAAATTAATTCTTCTATATCTGTAATTGTAGGGATACGCCATCCTTCTGGTGCTAAACCTCTTGGATCGGTCACGGCGTTTTGATTGTACAGGAAGCCTTCATTCTTATTTTCAACCATGTCATTTAAATAACACCTGGCAGGATGGAAATATTCTTCTTCTGTTTGCTCTTCATTATCGTGATATTTTTCAGCATCTATCAAAGTTATTTCATCTCCGTTTCTATATTTAGTAACGTTAAGGTTGTGAGCCATCCAAATTTGCTTTCCTATCTTTACTGAGGCGTAATTCTGCTCATCTGCATTGTCGTATTTACTCTGATTTTTAGTGAAATCTGTATCATGTTTATCTGTATCCAACAAAATACTAGCATCTTCAGGCTTGAATATTGTTGGGTTATTCTCTGTGGATGTAGCACTTTGTTTATTCGCTTTATCCGTAAATCCCAAAATTGATTTACAATAAAACAACTCTGACGGATCTGTGAGTAAATCGAACAAAGAGTCTCCAGATTCAACTGCATTAAACACTTTTTCAATTAAATTGACCATTATTGACAATGGCAATTTCACAGACCTGTTTAAGTTAGTGAAAATGGCTTTAGCTTCTTGCAAGAAGTCATCTTCGTCATGCTTTGCAAATAAATACAAATAAGCTAGTATTTCACTAACTAAAATGTCGTTGGGATTGTTGGTGAATCGTGCTTTATTGAGTGTAATAATTTTAAAACAAACGTCTTCTTTTCCTTTCTTTAGATTTGGCAGAAAAGCCCAAAAGTCCTCCCAAAATAGGTCAACCTCAATTTGATTTGATTTATCGTAGTCAGCAAGATAATCATCTGGTATGTGAACGGCCTTCAACAAATAATACAAACATGCTACTTCTTCATTTGAAATGTGATCTTCGTGTATGTTTTTGAGTATTTTAACTGCTTCTTCAATA
>CAILMK010000385.1 GCA_903835275.1 uncultured bacterium
AAATGCTAAGAATATATAAAGGATATACCTCAAAATCTTTGGAGTTATTTTTGGAGGCTTACTATCATCCCCTTCATATGATATTATGACTTTTGCCATAGTCGTTAAATTTAAATTCCTTTCGAGATTTGCGTTCCCAAAATTCTAATATATTGTCAGATTTCCTTATGGTGATCTCTTATAGTTAATGCTGAAGCGAATATGTATTACGATATGATTAACGTAATGGATAAGAGTAATACGAATGTACAAAAAAAAGTCACTTCCTATCTAAAAAAAAGCATAATATTTATACACAATTTGTCTTACTTTTGGTATGAACAAAATAATTATATTAGTTTATGTGCTTGATATATAAATAACTACATGTATGACTTTGACATTTCCAGCCGTAGTGGTTTTTTTAAGTATTTAGATGTATTTAAAGGTTAAAAATTGCTGTATTTTTGGCTGAAAGGTAACAATCATAGGCTTTTTAAAGCTAAAAGTTCAATTTTTGCATTGGTGACTTATCCACAATAACAACTTTTTTTAAGATTACTTCTCCAAATGAAAATTTGGATTTTTACAACCTCTGTAATTGCACCCGTAGCTGTCGCTCGGGTCTCACAAGTGTCAGCTACAAATGGCGTTTCGCCAAAATTGCCCCACCTCGGACCCCTCAACAAACCACCCCTAACCCCTCCTTGAAAAGGAGGGGAAATAACTCAAAATACATCTGATATACCCTGGGTTCACACCCGGGGCTACCAACATGGCGCCCCTCTGGGGCTTAGCTCAAAAAATCGAAGATTTTTAAGATTCCGCGTACAATTGTTTTGCGCAGCGAGTTACTCCCTCTCCATGTGGAGAGGGTCAGGGGAGAGGTATGAGTTAAAGTCCCTCTCCCCGCCCGAATGTACCATTCGGTACGGGCGGGCATGTGGAGATGGGTTGGGGTGAGGGAAAAAAGCGGTTACAAACCGCCGTAATAATTTCCACACAAGATAAAATCTTGCGCGAGCAAGCTCAAAAAAAAGTATCCTTACTACCCATTAAATTGTTATTCAATCATGAATCTGTAAGCGAAGGCTTGCATGAGCGAAACAATGAACAATCACGTAAATAAATTATCCGCCTTATCCGTGTAATCAGCGAGATCCGCGGGAGAAATGAGCCTATGAAAAACAAATTAACAGCAAAACAAAAACTATTCTGCCGGGAATACCTGGTGGATCTCAATGTGCACCATGCCGCCAAACGTGCGGGATACAAATCAAAATCCTATAACAGGTATGTGTATCGGCTCATGGCGGATGATGCAGTCAAAAGTTATATCGCAGAATTAATGACCGCCCGCAAGGAACGCCTGCAGATCACGAGCGATATGGTACTGCGGGATCTTGCTGCCATTGCCTTCACGGATATCCGCGATTTTGTATCACTGGGCGAAGAAGGACTTGTGGTAAAAGCGATCGGTGACCTTACTCCGGAGCAAGCCCGCGCCATTGAATCCATCACTGAAAGGACCAATGCCCACGGATCCAGGATCGGCATAAAACTGCATAATAAACTGAAAGCCCTGGAGCTCATCGGCCGTCATCTTGCCATGTTCACCGATCGGGTAGAATTGCCGCAATTCACTGCCTTCAGGATTGGGTATGAAAAGGAGGAATAAGGACAAAGGAGTAAGTAGTAAGGAGTAGGGGCGAACCCATGTGTTCGCCCCTTGAAATTTAAAATCCTAAATTATAATATCTATCCGTCGCGGCTGGACTAAAAAAGAGGTCGTCATCCCCCTAGCCCCCTGTCGAAGGGGGAATAGCGCGTTCGCGCTTTAAAAAAATCGAAGATTTTTAAATTTCCCCTCTGCGGAACGTCCCGACCATTCGGGATTCTTAGGAGGGGTGCCCGAACCTGTCCCGATAAATCGGGAGGGTGGGGTGGTTTTTGAGCTCAGCCCCAGAGGGGCGGGATATTGGTAGCCCCCCGATTCATCGGGGGGGGGTAATGCGACAAATGTATTTTCTCCCCTCTCCGGGCTGAAAGTCCCGCCCTTGCGGGAGAGAGGGGTCAGGGGGTGAGGTATGAGTTGGGGGCAGGAGCCCCCATAATAATCGTCACGAGGCTGGAGCCTCGCGACAGCTCAATCAACAATCAAATGCGGAATAAAACAAGAGTTATTAGCTGTAATCAGACTTGCATCTTCCCTGATGCTCATCCCTGCCGGTTCCTGCCCGATGACCCATGAACCCAATACAGGGGTTTTCCCATCAAAGGATGCCGGGGAAAATAGTTGCTGGCATATAAATCCTTCTTTGCCATATCCACCCATTTGCTCTTGTACTACATTTCCTCCTTTAATGATCTGCACATTGGCACCTTCCCTGGAAAGAATCGGTTTCTTCACAAAATCAGTGAGTTTATTTTCATCTTCAAAATAACATTCCAGTATATAAGGTGAACGTGGGAAAAGTTGCCAAAGAACAGGAAGGATTGCTTTATTAGACAGGATCATTTTCCAGGCGGGCTCTATCCAGTACATAGGAGCGGAAATAATTATTTTATCCCCGAAATCTTCTTGTGCCATCCATTCCCACGGGTATAGCTTGAAAATGTTTTTGATGGGAACATCGGCCATATCCACAAAGCAATTTAAATCATCATCCCAGCCAATCTCATCAATAAATATCAATGAAGTTTCAATGCCTGCCTGTATGGCGCAATCGCGCATATACTCAGTAGTGGTAAGGTCTTCAAGGCTGCCTTTTACGCAGGTGAAATACAAAGTGCCTTTGAATAAATACGGTTTCAGGAATTCCCAGTAAGCCACGAGCTTTTCATGAACCGAATTGAACTGATCTTTGGATTGATCAAAGTCCTGCAGCCAGTACCATTGCACTATTCCGCTTTCAAACAAAGAAGTTGGAGTATCGGCATTAAATTCATAAAGTTTCAGGTTGGTACCATCATAGCCAAAATCAAAACGACCATAAATGGCGGGATGGTCCTCGATCCATGACCTCTCTATCAGGGGAGCAAATTTTTCATCAATGGCAAATTTTGAATAAAGCCCGTTATCAATTACATATTGCACGGCTTCCAGGCACATTCCCCATAGCTCCTTAGTGGCTTTTTCAATGGATAGAATTTCTTCCATGTTAAATTCATAATAGGCGGATTCATCCCAGTAAGGTACATTGCCGGTATGAAATCCGAAGCCGAGTTTTTCAACCTCACTTTGCCAGTTGTTACGTGGCGATATACTAATTCTTTTCATGATGATACTGAATAGCCGTGTGAACCGAAACCTCCTCTTACCACGGAGCTTTTAAAGGAAGAAGAGCCAATATTTGAACGCTCCGATAAAGCAGATGAATAATATCCGGCGTGCCGGTAATATCCGCCATTCATATACCCATAAGGCCGGAACGCATAATACCATAGCCAGGCATTGCCACCACCATAATATCCGGTATGGGTATAGGGGGCTGAAGTATCGCTACGCATATTTACGCCGCCATTGTTATCCCAACTTGCATTTTGCGTATGTTTATTGCAGGATGCCAGAACGCTTGTGATTAGCACCAGTTTTATAAATTTTGTCTTTTTCATTTTCGTTTATTGCATAGTGAAAAAAACCTGGTACTTCTTTTTGAGATCCACAATGCTATCCTGGTCATCATTGGTCCGGACGGTATCACGAGTCATCCCCAGGGCAGGGATGGTATCTATCTTTAAAATGGTTTTATGCAGTTCGCCTTTCACCCATACGTTTGTATGGATCTTTAAGATATCAAGGCTGTCATTAAGATGATCTACTGACATGATAGTCTCAAGCGAGCCGTCCTTATCAAGGCTTCTTACTTTATCCTCATTGGTATTGCTGCTACTACAACTTACCATTGCTAATACAATAGCCAATGCATAGAAGAGTTTGTTCGTCTTTTTTAACATGATATGTTTTAATTTTTGTTGTTTCTAAAAATTCGGAGATAGCAAATATTTACCGTAAAATTTATTGATATGCTGTACTGCATCTTCCGCGGAATCTGTGAGCAGAAGGAGTTTCATATCATCGGGGCCGACATTGTTATAGCCTGTTAAAACAGTGTCCTCCATCCATTTGATCAATCCGCCCCAATAATCAATCCCGACCAGTACAATCGGGAATTTGCCGATCTTTTGTGTCTGTATAAGAGTCAGTGCCTCAAAGAGTTCATCCATGGTACCGAAGCCACCGGGAAGTACAATAAAGCCCTGTGCGTATTTTACAAACATCACCTTGCGGACAAAAAAGTAATTGAAATTGATCAGTTTATCCGCATCTATGTACGCATTGGGGTGCTGCTCAAAAGGCAGGTCAATATTGAGTCCAACGCTCTTACCGCCATCCTGTTGCGCGCCTTTATTGGCCGCTTCCATAATACCGGGTCCGCCACCGGTGATGACCCCGTATCCGGCTTTGGTCAGCCTGTGGGCAATATCAACGGCAAGATCGTAGTACTGAGTGCCTTCAGCGGTCCGTGCCGAACCAAACATGGTTACGCAGGGACCAATCTTGTTGAGCTTATCAAATCCTTCTACGAACTCGCTCATTATCTTGAAGATCTGCCATGAAGATTCCGCCTTGATCTCTGACCAGCGCTTATCTTCAAATGCTTCCTCTATTTTGTCTTTAATTTCTTTGACCATAACCCATAAATTGAAGCAAAAGTAAGAAAAAACCTCAGAGTACCCTTATATTGGATGGATCGGGCACATTATCCATGAAGTTTTTTTCCTACATTTGCATGGATAAATTATTTGATAAGAATGACTTTAGTGAAAAGAATATTAGTATTGTGCTTATTTCTGGGACTGATTCCGGCTTTGAGTTTTGGTCAGCAACCAAAGAAAAAATACTATTTCCTTCGTATTCAGGAGAATAAAAAATGGGGTTTGCGTACTTTCGGTGCGGCCCGTAAAATTATTTTGCCTGCCGAGTATGATCGCCTGGACGATTGGTACAATGGTTTTGCCATTCTCGGCAAGGACGGAAAATATGGCATGATCGATTCCAATGCGCAGATCGTTATTCCCCTGAAATATAGTGAAATCAGCGATTTCCATAGTGGACTGGCGCGCATCAAGGATGAAAACGGCAAGTATGGCTTCATCAACCGGAGTGCGCAGTTTGTGATACAGCCTACTTACGATAATGCTTCTGAATTTTATGATAAAGCGGCTGCCACGGATATAGCAACCGCCTCTGTGGAGGTCAATGGTAAAAAAGGATTGATCACATTGGAAGGGAAAGCAATCATTCCTCCTGAAATGGATGAAATCGGAGAATTCAAGGAAGGAATTGCCCTCTGCAAAAAGGACGGCAAATACGGATACATTGATCTGAACGGCCAGTGGGTGATACAGCCGCAGTTCGTAAAGATATTGCCTTACAACAAAGGCTTTGCACATGCCACTCCTGATGGTACCAAATGGGGTTTGATCGATCAGAAAGGAAATTACGTCCTGCAACCAAAATATGAAATTATTAAGGATTTTGTAGAGGGCATGGCAGCCATCCAGGAAGATGGTAAATGGGGATTCACAAATATGGCGGGGCAGGTTTCAGTGCCTACACAATATCTTGAAGTACGGGATTATGTGGAAGGATTTGCCGCAGTAAAATACGATGAAAAAGCCTATAAGCAAAAGCCAACCGGCGTACTCAAGGACCTTGTCAATAAAAAGGAATTAACGACACCCGGATGGGGCTTCGTAGATAAGATCGGAACAGAAGTAGCGGGTCCTTTTTTCCAGGAAGTTCATGATTACAAAAGCGGCATCGCTATAGTAACCGTCAAAGGCGGTACAGTAGGATACCTCAACAGGAAAGGGGAATTTAAAAAGAATTAAAAAAACAAACGCCTAAAAAATTATCACAATGAAAACCACACTAAAAAACTCTATTTGGATTTTATTAATTTTATGCTTTTTTGGAAAAGCGCAAAGCCAATCCATACCTACATGGGGCCTTATTGCTTATTATAATTTTGACAGCAGCACTGTCAGTGATATGAGCGGCAATGGACACGATGGCACCGTTAAAGGTTCACCTAAAATGGTTAGCGGAATAAGCGGTAATGCGTATTGGTTTGATGGCATCAAGGATAATATCAATATCTCCAATAGCCCTGGTCTCAATATCGGTACTAATCATTCATTATCCATTTCCCTGTGGTTCAAAATTGATTCCAATGATAATGACCGTACAAAAGCGCGTGTAATTATTGGAAAAAGAACAAATGCCAGTGATAACTCAGATTATATAGTTTACACAGAAGGCGGTCATCTTATTTGGGGTACGGGGACGGCGAATGATACCATAGCATGGATGCAGTCAGCCGACCCGAGCAGAAATCAATGGCATCATATTGTGACTACATTGAGTTATGATAGCGTGCGTTCAACATACTTTAAGAAGATATTTCTTGATTGTAAAAAAATCAAGCAAGAAACAGGATACGTAAAGGCTGATTCTGTTTCAGATCCTTTGCGCATCGGTGCATCTAAAAAAGATGCATCGGATGTTTTTTTTGCCGGTGCGATAGACGAAGTAAGGTTGTATAATCGTGCACTCACAGACTCCGAAGTTTTAGCATTGTGTTACCTGCCTCCGGTGGTTACATCTGTGAGTGGTAAAATTTCTACATCAACAGGCTCGGACTTGGTAAACTCGAAAGTATATTTAGTGAGATTTAATGCAGCTGATACTTCTCTGACAGCAGTTGATTCCATGCTTACTGATAGTTCAGGAAATTATTCATTCACTGTTAAAAGCGATACTCTCCTGTATGTTATAGCAGTTCCTGATTTAGCATCATACCCACATGAAATAACTACCTATTATGATTCTGCGTATGATTTTAGCGTCGCTAAATCTGTTTCAGTAAAATCCGGAAAGAATACAGTTGTTAATTTCCACACTTTACATGGTGCGAATAACGGAGGAATAGGATTTATAGGTGGAAAAATCACAATATGTTTGATATGTAAAAACTCTACAGGAGGTAAACCTGCTATCGGGCTTAAAATAATTCTTGTAGATGCTAATGGAAAAGTTCAGGCAGTAACGCATACTGATAAACTTGGTCAGTTTGGATTTAAAAATATTGGTATTCAAAAATATCATATCGTTGTAGACCGCCCTTATGTAAATAATTCTATTGCTCCGGAAATAACATTGGATAATACAACTACATCTTCCAATCGTGAATATATTTTGTATGCGGATTATCTTGAACTTGAAGCTGAAGTTACGGGAATCGAAACTGATAAAAATTTGAACAACAATGTTTCAGTCTATCCGAATCCGGCAAAAAATGAAATTAATATTTCCTATACAAGCCAGATGAATTCAACGGTTACAATAGAACTGACAGATATTATTGGCAGATCATATCTGCGTACTTCTGATAAACTACAAACTTCAGGATCTGGTATCTATAAAATTGATGCCACAGCTTTAGGGCTAAATTCAGGAATGTATATTGTCAGGGTAATCATGGGTGATAAATCATTTGCCAAACAAATATTTATTGCCAAATAACATGAAAAAATTATTGTTCATTGGCATTTTAATTCTTCCGTTTCTTTCAAAGGGACAAATTTTGGTTGCCAATGGATTGATGGCATACTATACGCTTGACTCGGCTAAGGCCATTGATATAACGGGGAGGGGGCATACCGGAACCATTAAAGGTTCACCGAAAAGTGTTTCAGGGATCAGAAAGAAAGCATATCACTTTAGTGGGAGCAATGATTACATTAGTATAGCAAATCAAACTGATCTTAATATTGGAGTTGGAGGTTCTGTATCCGTTTGTGCATGGTTCAAGATTGACTCCAATGATAAAGACCGTACTATTCCACGGGTGATTGTTGGAAAAAGGATCGGTGCCAGTACCAATACTGATTATATTATTTTTACAGCCAATGGGAAATTATGTTTTGGAACAGGGGATGCAACCGATACCGTAGCCTGGATGAATACGAAGGAGCCATCCATGAATAAATGGCATAATGTAGTCGGTACAATGCAATACAACACTACAGATAAATATTATTATAAGCATATTTATATTGATGGGGTAGATGTGAAATCCGGAAAAACAAAAACAAAGGCCGATTCCGTAACCAAGGACTTAAGAATCGCAGAATCCGATATTGGAACCGGGACTGCTTTTTTCTACGGTGCTATTGATGAAGTCAGGATATATAAAAGGGCTCTTTCCGCAAATGAAGTTCAAGGATTGTATACTTTTTCAGGTATGAATGATGCAGGGGTAATACAAGCTTCGGGAAGCTATGTGGTTTGTGAAGGTAAATCACCGATCATTACATCTGTTAAAAATTATGGAGAAGATAGCCTTTATAGCTGCAATATTCATTGTTCTGTGAATGGTGCTGCAATTCCTGCTATTGTGTGGAGTGGTAAACTGGCACATGATTCAACGGCTAAAAACATTTTCCTTGATTCATTTAATTTTAAAACAGGTACTTCATATTCAATAAAAATATGGACTTCGAAACCCAACGGTAAAACTGATGACAGCATAGTAAATGATTCAGGTTTTTACTCACTAAAGGCAGTGGCCGTAACGGCTAATGCGGGTTTGGATAAGACAGTATGTTTTGGTGGCGTTGATACGATAGGTACTTCCCCGGTAACAGGCCTTTTATATTCCTGGGTATCCATCCCTTCAGGTTTTGTTTCTTCAGTAGCGAGCTCGAAAGTTTTGCCGTTTGTTACAACAAATTATATATTGACTGTGAAGGATAGCACTTCAGGGTGTGTTATGAATGATACCGTAAAAGTTGTTGTCATTCCATTGCCTGAAGCCCGGTGGACTGATTCTTTTTCCGCGAATAAATTCAGGTTTTTCCCAATGGACACTACACTGATTTCATATCTTTGGGATTTTGGTGATACGTCAACCTCTTCAATTGAAATGCCTGAACATGCCTATAAAACTACTTTAACCTATAAGATAAGACTAATTACTGAAAATTCATTTCACTGCAAGGCGGAATATGATTCTTCGATAAAATCGGTTTATATAAAAGCTGATGCAGGTTTGGATAAATCAGTTTGTTTTGGTGGATTGGATACCATAGGTACGGCTCCTGAAAAAGGTTATTTATACTCATGGGTATCTATTCCTCCGGGACTTGTTTCCTCTTCTTCCAAATTAAAAGTTCTGCCAATAGCAACTACTAAATACATATTGACAGTAAAGGACAGTGCTTCAGGATATGCCATGACAGACACAGTAAAGGTTGTTGTTAATCCTTTGCCGGATGCTCATTGGACAAGTTCCATATCGGCAAACCAATATAGCTTCTTGCCGGATGATACTACCTTTTTTTCCTATTTATGGGATTTCGGTGATACCATGGGGTCTTCTTTGAAAACACCTGTGCATAGCTATAAATATCCCGGTGTTCGTCAAATTCGCCTTATTGTTGAGAACTCATTTCATTGCAAAGCTGAACAGGATTCTTCCTTTTCAGTGATAACAGGAATCGCGGAAGAAACCATTGGATTATTTAGGATACATTCATATCCTAATCCTGCAAAAG
>CAILMK010000386.1 GCA_903835275.1 uncultured bacterium
AAAATATATTTCAAGGAAGGTTCTCCTGTTAAAAAAGGGGAACTCCTTGTAAAAATATATGACGCCGATCTTCAGGCACAATTGCAAAAGCTCAGTCTCGCGGAAAAACTAACAGCTGCCACGGAAGAACGCCAGAAAAAATTGCTTTCTATAAACGGTATCAGTCAGCAGGACTATGATAATATCCTCAACCAGCTTAACACCAATAAGGCTGATATCGAACTCATCTCAACGCAGATCGCAAAAACGGAAATACGCGCTCCTTTTAATGGCGTGATCGGATTGAAAACCGTCAGTGAGGGAAGCTATGTTTCCCCGACAAATATTATTGCATCCATGCAGGAAATTGATCCGCTAAAGATCGATTTTTCCATTCCTGAAAAGTATATGCTCTCCGTTAAAAAAGGCGATCCGATTCATTTTACCGTACCGGGATCTCCTAAAACATACGAAGGTGCCATCTATGCCATAGAGCCGAAGATTGACATGAATACACGTTCTGTTTTACTCAGGGCAATGTGTCCGAATAAAACAAAGGAGATCCTGCCGGGCGCATTCGCCTCCGTAGAACTTCAAATGCAACGAATAGATAACGCTATACTGATACCGACGGAAGCCGTAATTCCCCAGCTTAAAAACCTTAAAGTATTTCTTTATAAAAGTGGGAAGGCACAACCTTGTATTGTCCAAACCGGGATCCGCAATGATTCAGCGATACAGGTTACTTCGGGCTTAAAAGCAGGAGATACAATTATCACCACAGGAATTATGGCGCTAAAACCCGGAGCCCCTGTAAAAATAATGCGTACCAATTAACTACAAGAAGGAACCCACACTATGAGTTTATCATCAGTATCCATAAACCGTCCCGTACTTGCAGTTGTAATGTCCCTCGTCATTATCATCTTTGGCGGATTGGGATATTCATACCTCGGTGTACGGGAATTTCCTTCCATTGACCCTCCTATCATCACAGTGCGAACTGCTTATACAGGAGCAAATTCAGACGTAATTGAATCCCAGATAACTGAACCTCTTGAGCAAAATATCAATGGTATTGACGGGATACGCTCCATCAGTTCCTCCAGTAACCAGGGAAGCAGTGTAATTACAGTGGAATTTAATCTGGGTGCTGACCTTGAAACCGCTGCCAATGACGTACGTGATAAAGTGGCACAGGGCATTAAATTATTGCCCGCAGATATTGATGCTCCGCCGGTGGTGACCAAATCCGATGCAAACTCTGACGCCATTCTTGCACTTACCCTTCAAAGCACATCCAAAAATATATTGCAGGTGGATGACTATGCTGAAAATGTAGTTTTGCAACGCTTGCAAACCATTCCAGGTGTAAGTACTATACAAATATGGGGACAGAAGAAATACGCCATGCGTTTATGGCTGGATCCCAATAAACTTTCCGCACTTAATCTTACTGCCCTTGATATTCAAACCGCGCTTAACAAGGAAAATGTTGACTTGCCTGCTGGTAAGATTGAAGGAAATACCACAGAACTAACTGTTCGTACTTTTGGAAGATTGAAAACAGAAGATGATTTCAATAACCTTATTATAAAAACAGATGGTGCACGCACTATAAAACTACAGGATATTGGGTACGCTGTGCTGGGACCTGAAAATGAAGAAACCATCCTTAAGCAAGCCGGAACTCCGATGATTGGGCTCGGTGTGGTACCCCAGCCGGGAGCAAATTATATTGATATTTCCGATGAATTCTACAAGCGGATAGAGCTTATTAAAAAGACACTTCCAAAGGATTATACTTTGAACATAGCTTTGGATAATACCAAGTTTATCAAACGTTCAGTTACCGAAGTAAAGGAAACCTTGCTGGTGGCATTTGTTCTGGTTGTACTCATTATTTATTTATTCTTCAGGGACTGGCTGATTGCCTTCCGTCCATTGATAGATATACCCGTATCATTGATTGGAGCCTTCTTCATCATGTATATATTCGGATTTTCCATCAATATACTCACCCTATTATGAATTGTACTTGCCACGGGACTTTTAGTGGATGATGGGATTGTCGTGACCGAAAATATCTACAAGAA
>CAILMK010000387.1 GCA_903835275.1 uncultured bacterium
ACCTTGAATTCCTGAATGCCAATCCAAATACACAAATCATTTCAAGCGATGTACAGCAAACAAAAACCAATTACTATCTCGCACATACGGGAGAGAATGGAGTTACAAATGTTTCTTCGTACAAAAAATTAACCTACAAAAATATTTAT
Organism: uncultured bacterium; assembly: GCA_903835275.1. Taxonomy (GTDB): domain Bacteria; phylum Bacteroidota; class Bacteroidia; order CAILMK01; family CAILMK01; genus CAILMK01. The sequence continues at coordinate 150 of CAILMK010000387.1, forward strand.
CCGGAAATTGATCTTGTTTTGGATTGTAAAGATGCCGGACTTGAATATTCCTTTATTGTACATCCCGGAGGAAATCCTGGCGATATAAAAATGAAATGGGATGGCACAGAAAATAAAACCCAATTGGTAAAAGATGGAGGTTATCATTATACTTGTTCACTGGGAGAAATTCAGGAAAGTGCTCCTATTGCTTATACTCTTTCAGAAAACAAATCTTCGAAGTATGAGACTTCAGTTACCAGTGCGTTTTCCGTGAGTTCAGAAGGAACATATTATCATTTTATCATTGGCAATTATGACAAAACACAAGATTTGATTATTGACCCTACCTTAACATGGGGTACATATTTTGGAGGAAGTAGTGATGATGCCGGTATAGCAGTTTTAACAGACGATACTGGCAATACAATTATTTCAGGTTTTACTTTAAGCACGACCGGTATTGCTACATCAGGAGCATATCAGACTACTTCAAATGGGAACAACGACGTTTATATATCAAAGTTCTCAAAAAATGGCACTCAACTGTGGGGAACTTATTACGGTGGAGAAAAAGATGATTATAATTGGGATATGGCAATGGACAATTCCGGGAATATATATCTTGTTGGAGACACAAAAAGTGATTCCGGAATTGCAACTGTGGGAGTCTTTAAAGTAACGAATTCGGGAAGCGGAGATGGCTTTATCGCAAAATTCACCAGTTCCGGAATGCGAACGTGGGGTACATTTATCGGAGGCAGTAATACCGACTCACCAGATGGTATTGTTGTTGACGATTCGGGCAATGTATACATTTCAGGATATACATTAAGTACTTCGGGAATTGCTAGTAGTGGAGCGTTTCAAACTTCTAATAATGGTAGCTACGACGGATTTATCGGGAAATTCAATTCAAAGGGAGGAAGGATATGGTGTACATATTTTGGCGGAAGCAATCAAGATATTGCAAGGTCAATTGCAATAGATTCATCTCATAATATTTATATTATTGGCGACAGTAAAAGTACTTCTAAAATTGCAACTACCGGTGCTTTTCAAACTTCAATGGCCGGTGGAAGCAGTACCGGTGATGCATTTATTGCTAAATTTAGTACCGCAGGGACAAGAATATGGGCAACATATATTGGTGGAAATGACAATGATCTTGGAAATTCTATAAATATTGGGGAAAATCAAAATGTCTATATTGCCGGATATACATATAGTACCTCTGGCGTTGCAAGTACAGGTGCCTATCAAACATCGCAAGCAGGCGGAAAAGATGTTTTTATTGCTAAATTCGACCCTAAAGGTTCACGTTTTTGGGCAACTTATTTTGGTGGTAGCGGAGATGACGCTCCCGGAAGAAGTATTTTTTATGATAACAACTTTTATCTTACCGGTAATACAAAAAGCACATCCGGCATAGCAACTACCGGGGCATTTCAAACTTCCAATGGTGGAAGCCAGGATGCTTATATCCTGAAAATGGATAATGCTGGAAAAAGACAATGGGCGACATATTACGGTGGAAGTAGCGATGACAATGGGAACAGAATTGCGATATTTAACTCCACTGATCTCTATTTGTTCGGTGATACAAAAAGCACCTCATCTATTGCAACCTCGGGTGCATTCAAGACCTCCGGCGGCGGAACTTACAGTGATGCTTTCCTTATTAAATTTAACATTAAATCAAATGCTGATGCAGGTATTGCATCCATCCAATCTCCAACAGGAACAATTTGCGGAGGTTCGCAAGCTGTGAAGGTTCAGCTTAAAAACTTTGGTAATAATACACTTGATACTGTCAAAATAAACTGGAAAGTAAACAGTAAAACTCAAACCGCTTATACCTGGACCGGAAATATAAAAGCAGATAGCTCATATACGATCAATATAGGTAACTATAATTTCGCAGGTGGAAAAGACACAATAGTTGCCTGGACTTCCAAACCAAATAATGTATTTG
>CAILMK010000388.1 GCA_903835275.1 uncultured bacterium
AGGAAATGGGTGCTTGATCCGCTTGTACGTTTAATCTCAGATATTATTGACCCGAGTGATGAAAACTAAAATAACAGGCCACCAAAGCCTCGTTGAAGAAAAAATGAGGCTACGCATTCAAAAGGCGCAGCATGAGGCGGCATTAAAAAATGATGTACGCTTCATTAAAGACGAATACCTGAGTGCCGAAATTATCAATAAGATCACTGCCTCCGTGGTACCGGATTATATCCGTCACTCCAAAATACTCAATGCACCCATAAATTTTATCTCCGGATTTTTTTCAAAGAATAAGGAAGAAGTAGTGAACACTAATTCCGATTCAGGCAAAGGTAACCGTATCCGGAATATTGCCCTTGCCGTCGCTGAAAGTGCATTGCCTTCTGTGATAAAAATGTTTTTGAGACGGAAGAAATAGCCTTTTTATCTTGTGAGTCTGAAGACTCCCGAACGATCGGGACAGGTCACCCCCATCCATTGCACGCGAGTCATCGCTACGCTAAAGACTTGCGCGAGCGCCGGGAATTTGGTTCACGCTTTTAGTCTGGCAATCTGTTTTTGATTTTCTTAACAAGTCTTTTAAAATTTGGAGATCTCCCCTGATATATTGTAGCATAGTTATAATATAAAACCATACGTGTTTTCTTCTCTATAATAAATATCCTTGTCAAAGTTCCACTTTGCGGATGACCTCCACCTCCAATACCTATAAAATTATGAATATGTATCGCATCACATATTAAAAAATAATTTCCTTGAAATTTCACTAAGTCATTATAAAGATCATCGGGTATTTTGAAAGCGGTTAAATTATTATGCTTAATGTCTTCTTTTAAAAGTTTTATATGACCCCTTAATTGTTCAAAATAATTAGAATCAACATTTGGGACATAACAATTCATGTGTTTACCAAAGAAATTAGAAAAGACTCTTTTACTTTTTTCTACGTCTTTTTCAGTCATTTGATTCCTGACATACGCATCCGTCACATGGATATCAAACCCGGAGTCATAAAAGTTATGCATCACCTGAAAACTACGCACTGCTGCTTCCATATAGAATGGCTTAATAATCACAATTGTGTCTTCTCCATGTAAAAGTGGTAATTTATTTATAAATTGAGTATTATCCAACGTATAACGTATTTGGGTATTGCAGGCATAAATACCAAATAACAAGAGCAAGAATATCAATTTTTTCATTTCCAATCAACAAAATTTAATGTCGCCTTTTGCTTGCGCGAGTCTTTAGCGAAGCGATGACTCGCGCGGAAGGGATATAAGCGAGTCTTCAGACTCACGATGAATTATTCCCTCAATTTACTCAATTGCCCGAATAACTCTTTCTCTTGTTCAGTAATATCCTTCGGAATTTCTATTTGCAATTTTAGGTACAGATCGCCGCGAATATTTTCTTTACTGTAATGAGGAAAACCTTTTCCTTTTACACGCAAAGTAGATCCGCTTTGTGTTTCAGATTTGATCTTTAATTTTATTTCTCCTGAAAGAGTCTGTATGTGCATTTCACCGCCAAGAACGGCAGTATATAATGGGACTGTAACGTCCTTTATAAGATCGTTGCCTTCGCGTTTGTATTCTTCATCCGGAAGAATACGTATAGTGATATCCACGTTTCCGTTTTCGCCGCCATTTGCACCGGGACCACCTTTACCTTTCAGGCGAATGGCATGCCCATCTTCAATACCGGGTTTTGTCTTTATACGTAACTGCTGACCGTTTACATTCAATATGCGCTCCGCGCCGCTGTATGCTTCCTGCAAGCTGATTTCCATTTCAGCACGGTAGTCCTGTCCTTTTGAAGCGAAACGCCCTCCACCGCTGCCCCGACGCTTTCCATTACCACCAGCTGCACTACCGCCAAATATATTTTCAAAGAAATCTGAGAAGCCGCCGCCGCCAAACATATCCTCATCGGAATAGCTTTGTCTACCTCTTCCCTGGCTTTGCTGGTATTTCCCCCAGTCAAAGCCGCCGTCTTGTTGCGCACCGCCCTGTTCGTACCGTTGCCAATCTGAACCAAGGGTATCGTATTTTTTGCGTTTCTCCGGATCACTGAGTACTTCGTTTGCCTCACTCACCTCCTTGAATTTTTCTTCGGCAGCCTTGTTATTCGGATTTGCATCCGGATGGTATTGCTTGGCGAGTTTGCGAAAAGCCTTGCGTATTTCATCGGCGGTAGCAGTTTTGCTTACACCTAAACTTTTATAATAATCCTTGAATTCCAATTGATGTCAAATTTAAAATTAGTCTGATAACAAATCTTACAAAAATAAGTTTGCCAAATGCCATTTCCTGCATTACTTTTTTGAAAAAGAACAAAAAAAATGCAGAGCCTTCACTTTGGATGACTCTGCATTTCTATTTTATTCATTATTTATTTTATAAGTATCAGCTTCGATGTAGTTGATGAAGTTCCTGTTTGCAGTTTTAAAGTATAAATCCCGGCAGGATAATTTTCCAGGTGCAATGTATAATTCCATCCGTTGTACACTTCAAAATGCATATTCTCCAGTTGCCTTCCGGTGAAATCAAGCACATCCAGATATGCCATGTCTTTCCTGTTCATTTTTACATTGATGCTAAAGGTACCCTGTCCCGGATTAGGATAAATGCTTATCACGGAACCTGCATTTACTGCCTGATTTATACCTGAACTTGTATCCTTGAGTACCGTTATCACACGGTTTACAGTTCCGCTTTTATTTCCGCTCTGATCGATAGCCTGGTACGTGATATTAAATGTTCCTGCCATTTGTGAATTCAGATAAGTACCTGATGTATCAATTTTTAATTTTTTATCATAATTGTCAGTAGCAGTATATCCGGCATCCGTATAAGTGCTATCCTGAAAAACATTGATACTATCCGCGCCAAGCTTTGTAATTGTTGGAGCAATACTATCTATAACCATGATTGTTCTCTTAACAGAATCAGAATTACCGGAATGATCCATTCCCTTATACCAGATTGTAAATGTACCAAGGCTATCTGTCTTGTAATTTTTCAAATTTCCATGGACAGATAAAACTGCATGTGTATCAAAATTGTCTTTCACCGTTACACCGGAATCGGAGTACGTAGAATATACTTCTCGGATAATGGTATCCCTGCCATTTAAATTTACTTGAGGAGCGTAGGTATCCACCACCTTGATAACCCTCATTACAGAATCAGTATTTCCACTTTGGTCTGTTGTCTTATACCAAACAAAATAATAACCGAGGCTGTCCGGAATATTGTTTGTGAAATTAAAATTACCGTGAGTTATCACATTTGGTGAAAGGTCATAATTATCGCTAATCACAACTCCGCTATCCTTATAGACTGTTAAAACTTCCGTTGTTACAGTATCACCATTCAGAAAAGCAATTGTTGGAGGAATAGTATCAATTACAATTATCACTCTCTGGGCACTTGTTTTATTGCCTGTACTATCTGATAGAAAATAGCTATAGATATATGTCCCAAGGGTGGAAGTATCAAGGTTTGTTCCGATAGAAACAGTGACCTTAGAGTTACCGAAATTATCACGGTAAACAATCCCGGAATCTATGTAGTGAGTATTGACTTCAAGCAATACGGTGTCTTTCCATTTCAAGCTATCCCAAGGCGGATCTATATCCCGCATACATGTACCCGGCATAAATCTATCCATCCATGCAAACCTTCGGTAAATGAAGCCTTTCATAGTATCAATTTCCTGCTTGTAATTTTTAGCCAGGACTGGTTGCACATCCCAAAATGAAGTACCCCATATCGGCCATCTTCTAAAGTTTCTGAATAATGGAGTCAACGAATCATTATGATTCAATTTTACGCCATACTTTTTCAATGGTAGACCATCATTTATAAGAACGGCATTACTATCAATGAAATGAGCCATGGAGCTATCACTCGCAAAACCTCTTCTATAAATGGTCCATAAGCATTTGGCTTCATTCTTAAACGAGTCATCACCCGGCCCTAAATTTTGGATCCCTGGGTAGTTTGAATTATCACTTGCATTGATACCCGTGGCTTTAGTACCTGCTTTAGTTGCCGGAAAAGGTCCCATGAGCTTTTCCCACCAGAAATTGGCAGGAGTCATAAGGAACTCCCAACCATAATGAAGCCCAGCTCCCTGATAACCGGCATCGAACCATGTAATATCAAAATCCCATACAGGACCTGTGTGTATCTTGCCGCCATTATTGGCACTGCTATCCCTGCCTTTCCACATAAAGAAGCTGGCACGGTAGTCATCAAGGTTTTTGGACATTTCCTCGGTGAACATATAATCAATGATGGATTTTTGATCTGCATATTTTCTCCAGTATCCCGGAGGATCTGATGCTTTCTTGCCTTTTGCTTTATTGCTATACAGTGCACCTTCAAAATCACCATAAAACTTACCTATATATGCTTTTTGCTTTGAGGTAAT
>CAILMK010000389.1 GCA_903835275.1 uncultured bacterium
GTAAAATAATGAAATTTAATTTCCGAAATTAAACGTCAGCGTTTGCTTCAAATCAGGATGCAAACTTAGGGCAACAGGACAATTTCTGCCTATGCGTTCAAGGACGTGCTGTTGTTCCTCATCGTACTCTCCTTTAATATCCAGGTTAATTACTATTTCGGCGATCCTGCGCGGGTTTTCAACCATGATCTTGGTGACCTCGGCACGCATGGAATTTATCCTGATCCCCCTGCCTCCGGCGGCAATATTCATCACAGTGATCATGCATGTCGCCAATGAAGTAGCCGCAAGATCCGTCGGCGAAAAAGCCTCGCCCTTGCCGTGGTTATCAAGCGGGGCATCTGTAATGATTACCTGGCCGGACCTTACATGGGTGCATTCTGTCCTTAGATCACCTTTATATTCTACTATGGAAGTTATCATATATGCTGTATATTTGTATACCGTTAATTAATTACAAATATAGACTGATTAGCACCCCGATGTCCAGTATCCGGTTCAAAATTTTTTGGATGTTATTCCTTTCGCTTTTAGGCTTCCTGCCGGTGCATGCACAGTTGGGACAGAATAAGGAAGGAAGCCTGCTCTATGAAAACGAATACAGCGTTGGGGCTTTAGTGCATACCAATGGATTCGGCCTGAATTGTGAATTCTTACATTTCCGCCACGATGGAAATTACCAGCTCATTGATGTGAATATGTATACGGTTTCCCATACAAAGGAATATAGCCTCCCCAACCCCAATAATCCACAATCGAGCGATTATGTTTTTGGCAAACTAAACAGCTTGTTTGTTATCAACGCAGGTTATGGCAGCAGAATAGTTATTGCAGAAAAATGGACAAGTTCCAATGTAAAAGTCAACTTCAATTATTCATTCGGCCCAATGATTGGTTTGTTAAAACCCATCTATTATGAAATACAGTCAGCAGATCCGCAGGGCAGTAACACTTATGAAAAATTCCGGGTAAATGATGATAGCCAGCAGGCAAGGATCATCGGCACCTCCTTCACTAAGGGTTTTAATGAAATCCGCGGTATTTTTGGCGGACATGCCAAGGCCAGCATGAGCTTTGAATGGGGACCATCGGAAACGCATTATTTCAGTCTTGAGACGGGCATAACCCTTGATGCATTTCCGGTGGAAGTACCTATCTTTGCATATATAAATAACCAGAGGGTTTTTACAAATATGTTTGTTTCATTTTCCTTTGGCAAAAGATATTGATTTATAATGGATAACGACATAAAAGATACAGAAAAGGCACCTGCAAGGGAGAGATTATACCGCAAGCCACCATGGCTGAAAGTCAAGCTGCCTGTTGGCGAAAATTATAAAAAAGTCCGCCAGCTGGTGGATAATTATAAGCTCCACACAATTTGTGAAAGCGGCAATTGCCCCAATATGGGTGAATGCTGGGGTGCTGGAACGGCCACTTTCATGATACTTGGCAATGTATGTACACGCTCCTGTTCATTTTGCGCGGTAGCTACCGGCAGACCAAAAACGCTTGATCTTGATGAACCGATGCGCGTTGCAGAAGCTGTTCGCCTGATGAGCGTAAAACATTGCGTGATCACCTCCGTGAACCGCGATGAATTAAAGGATAAAGGATCAGAAGTTTGGGCTGCCACAATCAGGGAAGTAAAAAAGCAAAGCCCTGATACAACTATTGAAGTTCTTATTCCTGATTTCAAATCAGACTGGGATGCCCTGCAAAGGGTTATTGATGAAGGACCCGACGTTATTTCCCATAATATGGAAACCGTGAAAAGCCTTTATCGCAAAGTGCGTCCGCAGGCAAAATATGAAAGAAGCCTGGAGCAATTGATGCGCACCAAGGCTGCAGGAGCGCGTACCAAATCGGGCTTTATGGTTGGACTTGGAGAAACTGATGAGGAAATCAAAGAGCTTATGCAGGACCTCCACAATGTAAATTTGGATGTACTTACCATAGGGCAGTATCTGCAACCCACCCGACTTCATATTGAAATAGCCGATTTCATTACTCCTGAAAAGTTTATTGAATATAAGGAACTCGGATTGCAGATTGGATTTGACTATGTGGAATCAGGGGCACTTGTTCGCTCATCATACCATTCAGAAAGGCATATAGGGAAGAAGTAAAACTCTGCGCTGCCAGCGGACGCTGGCAGGAGCGCTCTGAATGGGATCAATTCAGTCTCTCGAATTTTCTTTGCCTGTCATTCCAGAGGTATATCTTGTTGGCATTTTTTAATTGCCGAACATCATAGTAGCCGGAAGAATCCACCGGATTTACTATCAGCATCCGGCTAAAGCGCTTGAACTTGTATCCTGAGTGGATGCCCGTAGGCTGGGACATGTAAAAAGCGCCGAGGTTTTCTGCAGGAGGTGCCGGATATACATTCCCATTTCTCGCATCCACCAACACCGATTCAAACTGCCCCGCTCCTTCCTTGCCCAGCCACAGGAATGAATAATGCCCTGCAAAATTCACACCTTTACGTTTGTATTGTTCCGCAAGAACTTTCTTATTGGCAAGTGCGAAGTCATTCATCTTTGCATTCATATTTGCAGGAACCAGCTTCAACCTGACTGCGGGATAATCATAAAAACGATATTCAGCATTGCAGTACTGCAAGACCTTCATCTTGCGTAATGTATTGGAGTCACCCGTAAGGGCTACATTATTCCCCTTAAAAAAAGTATCGCTTTTTACAATTGGAGAATCTATGGAATAAAGATTTTTTGGTTGAGAAAACGCATCATTTCCGTTTCCGGAAAAATACATTCCGGATGATGCCACCAGTAAACATCCGCTCAGTAATATTTTAGGATAGATCATACTTAAATCAAATTAGTATATATTTCCTCCCACTGCTTCATTACCTCATCTTCAAGGAATTTCCCCCTGTTTGTAAAATCAAATGTATTATATTTTTCGATACATTGCATAATGGCAGATGCAATTTCTTCAATATTATTTTCATCATGGACACTTACACCGTAATTATCATTTTTTATAAATGATGCAATGCCCGCATTGGCAGAATAAATTATTGGCCTCTGGCGCAGGATGGCTTCAATATATGCAATGCCGAATGTTTCCTTGTGTGCAAGAAGAATAAGGGCGTCGTGTTTATCTATCACATTCCTCATCTCATCATTGGATACGGAAGGATAATATTTAATATAGGATTCAAAATTAAAACTAACCTTTTTTATTTCCTCCATCAAGGCTTCGTCATAAACATCACCATAGATATCGAGGGCAATGGGCGTTTTTTCCGCTATTATTTTTACTGCATTGATGGTGTTTACAATATTTTTTCTTTGTTCAATATTTGCAATAAGCAATAGCTTGAATGTTGCCCCTATATATTTTTTACTGCTGTCGGTTGCCCAATCATTCGTTTTAAAATTAGGAATGAAGTAAACTTTATCTGCGGGAAAATTAAAATTTATTTTCTGAAGTTCGCTGCTGATCCCTGTATAAAAATACTCTGATGGGAAAATAAACTGACGGGCACTAGCGATCAGTTTTTTCATTTTCCCCTTGCGATAAATATATTGAATCGCCCTCAGGCAGGAACCTCTGAATGTAATTACATAAGGCAGTTTGTTTTTATCAACAAAATCCTCCAGCAGAAAAACACCCGGAAAGAAATTATGAAAGTGTACAATATCAAAATCTTCGTCCTTTAGGAATGCATTGATCTTGGAAGTACCAAAAAAGGGAAATAGCTTGTAGTAAAACGGAGTATGTAAACGATAATATTCTATTCGCTTTTCAGGCAGAAATATGCCTTTAACATTTTCATCGAAAAGATTCGTAAGATGAAGTACCGTTTGTTCTGAATTTTTAAACTGCCTACTTATTCCATTCACCAAAGATTCCACTGCCACACCATTCAATGGCTTTGCAGGAGTAGGATACATGAATGTAACATGCAGTATGCGCATTAAAGCTTATATGCGTCCAAAATCAGGGAAGAGTATTCAGGGAGTACGTATTCCTTTCCTTTATAAGGTGCCTTGTATAAAAAGCCCTTTGTCTTGCTTCTTCTGATATTACCATTTGTAAAATCAAAGTCCTTTGACATGAATTTACCATCAAATGTATAGTATTCGATCAGGTCCACACGGAAGCCGTGCCTTTCAAGAATTTTGGTAAGATTACCAAAATCCCAGAAAATCTTATGATCATCGGAAATAGGTCCCGGCTTGCTCCATTCTATATAATCCATATCCGGATTAAATCCGTCAGGAACAGCAATACGGAAGGTTCCGCCCGGCTTCAGATAGCTGGATGCCAATGCAATAGTATCTTCTACTTGTTTATAGCTAATATGCTCAAATACGTGTTCTGAAAGGAATTTATCAACCTTTTTAGTGCCGAAGTAAAACTGCCAGTGTTCTGCACTGGTAGCATCAAAAATGGGATAATCTGTAGCAATCCATCCTTCATATTCATGATAACCTGCTCCTAAATCCACATTTAGTGGATTAGCTGCCTGAATACGGGCTCTGAGTTTACCCCTGACATCCTTGATCTTATAAAAATAAAAGTCCCACGCTTTCTTATAAAGCCATGTACCCGGAGGCAGGATGGAATGATACCATTTTCCCATAAATAGATTTTCTTAAGCCACAAAGATATATGTAATAATGAGAAAAATCATAAATTGATTGGCTGGAAATTCTTAGTTTTACCGCAAATTACAAGGATATGAGTGAGAAAAAGTACGCGGTGGTTGGTGCAGGTCTGGTTGGTTCCCTGCTGGCAGTTATACTGGCAAAAAGAGGATTTAAGGCGGATGTATGGGAGCGCAGACCCGATATGCGCAAAAATGGATTGCAGGGGGGTCGATCAATCAATCTTGCCTTATCTAACAGAGGGTTGAAAGCCTTGGAATTGATTGGTTTACGTGAAGAAGTGAAGCATCTGTGTATTCCAATGCATGGAAGGGAAATACATGATGAAAGTGGCAATACACGTTTTACCCAATACGGCAAGGACGGTGAGTATATTAACTCCATTTCCAGAAGCGGACTCAATGAAATGTTGCTCAAAAAAGCCGACGAATATAGTAATATCAAGCTCCATTTTGATGAGCGATGCGATGATGTAAATTTTATAAAAAACGAGATCACTTTTCATAGTGAATCTGATGGCACATCAAAAAACCAATATGACATTATTTTTGGAACAGATGGTGCGTTTTCCGCCGTTCGGCAGGCAATGACACGCTCCGATAGATTTGACTTTGAATATTCGCAGAATTACCTTGCACATTCCTATAAGGAACTGAGCATCCCTCCTACTGAAGACGGAGGCTGGCGCATCAATAAAAATGCACTTCATATCTGGCCGCGCAAAAGTTTTATGATGATCGCATTGCCAAACCTTGACGGATCATTTACCTGTACGCTTTTTCTTGCCTATCATGGTGAAGTATCTTTCGATCATTTGAAGACGGGAGAAGAAGTAAACAGCTTCTTCACTAAATATTTCCCCGATGTAGTCCCGCTAATGCCCACCCTTGTGGAAGATTTCTTTGCAAATCCTACCCCTGCGCTGGCAACTATAAAATGCGGCCCGTGGTATATTCCGGATAAATGTGTTTTGCTCGGCGATGCGGCGCATCCGATAGTTCCTTTTTATGGGCAGGGAATGAATGCGGGTTTTGAGGACTGCACTTATTTCAATCAGCTGATCGATCAATTCGGCGAAGACTGGAGCAAAATATTTCCGGAGTTTTATAAATTGCGTAAACCAAATGGCGATGCCGTGGGTGACCTTGCACTAATGAATTTCGTAGAAATGCGAGACCTGGTTGCCGACCCGGTATTTATTCTCAAAAGTAAAATCGACAGGAAAATAGCAACCTTATTTCCTGAAAAGTGGAACACACTTTATTCAATGGTTACTTTTAGTGATATGCCCTATTCCGAAGCTATGAGGCTTGGAAAAGATCACCAGAGAATACTCAGTAAAATAGTGGAAGATCACAAGGATATAGAAAATATTTTGGAGACGGATTCTGCCAGGGACATTTTACAGAAGTATGTAAATTAAAAGTTAGTATTTCAAAGCCGTCTTGATCCCTATTACCGTAATTACTAATTGCGGGAAGTAATTCCTCCTTTACTGGATTAATCTTCTAACGTACTTACGTCCCCAATTTCGGTTCCGAGCTCCTTTGCTTTAAGGACGCGGCGCATGATCTTGCCAGAGCGTGTTTTCGGAAGTTTGTCAACAAACTCGATTTCATCGGGCATGCCTATAGCGCCAAGCTCATTCCGAACATGATTTTTTACTGTTTGCAATAACGTTTCCGATGGCACAACTCCCTGGCGAAGGATAACAAATGCCTTGATGCTTTGTCCTTTTATTTCATGCGGTTTCCCAATAACAGCAGCTTCTGCAATACTTTCACAGGAAACTAATGCGCTTTCAACCTCTGCGGTACCGATGCGGTGACCTGATACATTCAGCACATCATCAGACCTGCCCAGGATCATGATAAATCCATCTTCATCCTTCGTGGCAAGATCCCCCGCGAAATAAAATCCTTTCATTTCAGTCCAGTATTGCTGAAAACGCGGAGCATCATTATAACAAGTGCGCAATGCTGATGGCCAAGGCTTTTTTATCACCAGTAAGCCAACAGTATTTGCCGGCAAACTTTCACCATTTTTATTCACGACATCGGTTTCAACACCAAAAAAAGGTCTACCAGCCCTGCCGGGTTTTTGTTTGCAGGCCGGAAGTGAAAGTATCATGTGGCCCCCTGTTTCAGTTTGCCACCAGGTATCTATAACCACGCAATTATTCCTGCCAATATTTTTATAATACCAGAGCCATGCTTCAGGATTTATTGGCTCGCCCACGCTACCTAATATTTTTAATGAAGAAAGATCGTATTTAGCGGGCCATGCTTCCCCGTATTTCATAAATAGACGTACGGCTGTTGGTGCAGTATAAAACTTAGTGACCTTATATTTTTCAATAAGTCCCCACCACACACCCGGATCGGGAAAATCAGGCGCTCCTTCAAATATTAAAGAAGTAGCTCCATTGGAAAGCGGCCCATAAACAATGTATGAATGTCCCGTTACCCAGCCGGTATCGGCAGTGCACCAATAGATATCATCAGGCTTCAAATCAAACGCAAGTCTGGTAGTATAATGCGTAAATAAATTATAACCTCCCGTTGTATGCAGTACACCCTTTGGTTTCCCAGTGGTCCCGGATGTGTAAAGGATAAATAATGGTTGTTCAGCATCCATCGGTTCAGCAGTCATTTCATCCGATTGATCGATTATAAAATCATAATAATCAACTTCTTTTTCTACCAGTTCAAACTTTTCTTCCCGTTGGTGGACAATTATTTTTTCAACATATACAAGGCCATCTACAGCCTCATCAACCACTGATTTAAGAAGAATGATCTTCCCTCTTCTTTTAGTATAGGCAGAACATATTATTACTTTTGATTGTGATTCCTCAATTCTCAAACGTAATGCGGAAGCGCTGAATCCTGCGTAAACCACTGAATGGATTGCACCAATCCTCGCGCATGCAAGTATTGCAACGATCTGTTCTATGGTAAGGGGCATATATACAGTGATGCGATCTCCCTTTACCACACCCATTTCTTTTAGACCATTTGCGAATTTATTTACCTTTTTAAGCAATTCGCCATAGGTTATCCGTTCCTCCTTGCCTTCCTCATTCGTGTAAATATAAGCCAATGTATTTTCCTTGCCTCCTGCAATATGGCGATCGAGGCAATTGTAGGTAATGTTCAATTCGCCACCTGAGAACCACTTATAATCCGGGTAATTCCATTCCAGAACGGTATCCCATTTTTTATGCCAGTGCAATTCTTCCGAAGCAATTTTTGCCCAGAATTTTTCAGGATCTGCAATGGATTCCGCATATAATTTTTCATACCCTGCCTCACTGATTGCTGCATTGGCGATAATGTTAGCCGGAGCCTGGAATTCCTGTTTTGCCTGTAATAATACTTCGCTTTCGTCTGACATAATACTCAGTTTAATATTTGAAAGCCAAAGATAGGAAAAAGATATGATTGCAAAAAAAATCCTGCTTTTTCAGGCGAATAATTTTCTCTTGAAAAAGCAGGAAGCTCATGCCTGCAAATTGAAGAAAGCCTAATGGCTATTTGCCTGATCCGGAACTTCCCTGACTTTACTGATAAAATCAGAAAGACCCGTATCAGCATAAGTTCCGAATGCAGTCATTATAGTGCCTTTTTTACCATCTGCTGTTTCAATTGCATAAATAACAGACATATCATCAGGATCTGAAGCTCCTTCAAAACGGAAATGCTCTATTATTTTTACCTGGGATGGAGAATAAAATTTTGCAACATCTTCAAGGGAGCAAAGACCTTGTGTTTGGTATTGAAAATCTTTATCGTAGCCTTCACTTTTGAGTGCCTTAACACAATCCAGAGAGTTTATTGCTTCTGCGGGTTTCATATCGTTAATTTTTAATTTAGTGTTTTCATAACATTTGATTGTCAAAAAAAGTTGATAAATGCATTTATTTGTTAATCAGAAAATAAATTAATCCAATGGCGGAGCCGGTCATTATTATCAACGTGATATATCCAAGGATATTTGAAAATCTATTATTGGTATATTCACCCATTACTTTTTTATTATTGCAAATGTGCATAATGACAGCAATAAGAACCGGAGCAGTTAAACCGTATAAAATGGCTGAATAAAGCAGTGCCTGTATAGGCGTAATACCAATGTAATTTAATGACAACCCCAGAAGTAGTGAAACAATGACGATGATGTAAAATGGCCTTGCCTGGTGAAATTTCTTATCCAAACCGCTGTTCCATCCGAAGGTTTCTGATACAATATAAGATAATGAACCTGTCAGGACAGGAATCGCCAGAAGGCCGGTGCCAATGATCCCGACAGCAAAAAGAGCATAAGCAGATTTGCCGGCAAGAGGTTCCAAAGCCTTTGCGGCCTGCTCTACCGTGTCAATTTTACGTATACCTGCCTTGAATAATACTGCTCCGGTGGTAAGTATGGTGAAAAACATAACTGTATTCGAGAACAGCATTCCATAATTTACATCCTTTTTCATGTCGTCCATGATCTGCTTATTCACAACAATTCTTTTCTTGTGCACCATATCTTCTGCTTCCATGGTAGCCTGCCAGAAAAACAAATAAGGCGAAATGGTCGTACCGAGTATTGCCACTAATATCTCAAAGAAATTCCTGTCAAACCTAATGGTCGGAATAAATGTATGAAAGGCCACATCTCCCCAGTCTACCTTGACCAGAAATGGAATAATGAAGTACAAAAACAAGGAAAGGCATAACCATTTTAATCCTGAAGCAAGTTTTTTATATGGGTATTTTATGATGCAATACATCATCAGGCCCGTAAAGAAAATACTGAATACATAATCCGGAATTGCGGGGAAAATAAGATTGGAGACCGCGCCCATTGCCTGTATATCTGCGCCGATATTTAAAATGATGGCAGGGAAACTGAACAACATCATTGTATACATCAGGGACTTCGGATAATTTTTTTTCAGGGTGCCCGTCAACCCCTCCTGCGTTACTATACCCACGCGTGCACACATCCCCTGTATGGTTGCCATAAGGGGAAATGTCAGTAGTGCGGTCCATAATGTAGAGAAACCAAATCCAGCTCCTGCCTGGGAATATGTTGCAATGCCGGATGGATCATCGTCACTTGCGCCGGTTATAAGACCCGGTCCAAGAACTTTCCATAAGTTTTTGAACTTCGCTCCAAATTTGACAGGCCTGCCCGTGGATCTTTTTTTATACATAAGTTTTAAGAACTGAATCCCGTTCTTATTAATTTCACAAAAATAGCATAACACTCTTTCTTATAAAAATAAAGTATAATTATGTAATATTTAGCGGATAGCATTCATAATAACATTGCATGCAAAAAGTATTTCTTCATTGCTAATTACCAATGGGGGCGCTATTCGCAGACATTTATCGTTGAATAAAAACCAGTCTGTAATCACGCCGTTTTCAATACAATGATGAATGACTCGTTGAACCTCAGCGAAACTTTCCAATTCCAGTGCAGCAAGAAGTCCCGCCGAATGAAAAGCCTTTATTTTTGGCGAAACCAGCAATTCCCTGAAAAGGGATTCTTTTTCCTTTACAGTATCAATAACTCCTGAGCTAACCAGGATATTCAATGCCGCATGGCCTGCCGCGCAGGAAACCGGATGGCCACCGAAAGTTGTAATATGACCTAGCACTGGATCAAAGCTTAATGTTTGCATGATTTCCCTCGATGAAATAAAAGCTCCCAGGGGCATTCCACCACCGAATGCCTTTCCCAGCAACAAAATATCAGGAACTACACCGTATTGCTCGAAAGCCCATAATGAACCGGTTCGTCCCATTCCGGTTTGTATTTCATCAAAAACCAAAAGCACCCCAAATTCTGTGCATCTATCCCTAAGCGCGGATAAAAAAACGGGATCAATTTTCCGTACTCCGGCTTCCACCTGTACGAGGTCTATAAAAACAGCTGCTGTTTTTTCATTGATCCTTTCAAGAGCAGGGATATCATTGTAAGGCAATTGAATACAATCCGGCAAAAGCGGACGGTAAGCACTTTTCAACCACTCACCTCCTGCCAGACTCAGTGCCCCCTGCGTACTACCATGATAGGCATTTTCAAAACTCACAAAACCTGTTCGGCCTGTATATCGTTTTGCCAGTTTCATGGCTCCTTCAGTGGCTTCTGCACCTGAATTGGTGAAATAAACAGAATCCAGTTGTGGCGGAAGATTTTCCACAAGCAGCCTGGCATACTCATTTTGCGGGCTTTGAATATACTCTCCATACACCATCAGGTGAAGGTGTTTATCTGCCTGTTTTTTAATTGCATCAATAATTTCCGGGCGGCCATGCCCTAGCGCACTTACGCTGATCCCTGAGATAAGATCAAGGTATTTTTTTCCGTCGGTATCATATAAATAACAGCCTTCCGCGTGTTCAACTTCAAGCCCCAGCGGAATATCAGAAGTTTGTCCGATATGACGTAGAAAAAATTCCCTTTGTGATAGCATCTGTAATTAAAAAATAATGATTTACTTAATGACAAAGATAAGCTATAAAATTTTATAGCCTGAAAAGGTTACGGGTTTAAAATATATCTTTGCACCGGAATGGCTAAAAGAAAAACTCCATCAAGTACATTAATACTGGCACTGGCAATATTATCGGTGCTATTTTGCTGGATGTACGGCATTGTTGGTATCGGCCTTGGAGTAATTTCCTTTTATAAAGTTATTCAATTCAGAAGGATGAAAACCCCTTCGGGGAAAAAAGCCATAAAACTGCAATGGGCCAAAACATTATCCATCTGCGGAAGCCTTTTATCCTTGATTTTCCTGATTTATTATATCATGGTATTATCGTACGGTACGTTCATTCATTTTTTTTAAAAGAAGTAAAAATCCCCAAAAGAGCCTAAATTTGTTATTATGAATCCAGAAGAAAGATCAAAGGCACGGGAAGAAAAACTCAAAAATTACAATCCTAACGAAAATGGCTTGCATGACCAGGGTATTTTCGGGCTGCCTTTTACCGGGGAAGAATCAGAAATTGTATTGCTTCCAGTTCCATGGGAAGTGACCGTTTCCTACAATTCAGGTACTGCTTCGGGCCCGCAGGAAATATTATTTGCCTCCCATCAGATCGATCTTTTTGACACACTATACCCCGGAGGCTGGCGCCATGGAATTGCCATGCAGGACATTGTTCCGGAGTGGCAAAGTTTAAGTGATAAACTCAGGGAAGATGTAGAGTTTTACCTGGATTCTCTTTCTTCGGGCATTGCTTTTCCTGACAATATGGGGATTACTGCAAAAGTGAACAGGGAATGCGAAAAATTAAATACCTGGGTAAAGGCACAGACTTCCGCACTTTTGGAACAAGACAAGATCGTAGGTTTGGTAGGCGGAGACCACAGCACACCCCTTGGATACTTGCAGGCACTTGCAGAAAGGCATAGCGCTTTTGGTATCCTGCAAATAGATGCACATGCGGATTTGCGTGACGCATACGAAGGTTTCACCTATTCCCATGCATCAATATTCTATAATGCACTGCAAATACCACAGATAAAAAAACTGGTGCAACTCGGCATCCGTGATTTTTGTGAAGCGGAATTTGAACTCTCTCAAAGTACTTCAGGCATATCTGTTATTATTACTGACTACGATATAAAAAAGAAAAGCTTCCAGGGAATTACCTGGCACGACCAGTGCATCGAATATATCGCCCACCTACCTGAAAAAGTATATATCTCATTTGACATAGACGGATTGGAGCCTTCGCTTAGTCCAAGCACTGGTACACCTGTTCCGGGTGGTTTTAAACTTGAAGAAGTTATCTACCTCATAGAACTACTCATAGAAAGCGGCAGAAAGATCATTGGATTTGATCTTTGTGAAGTAGCCGTTGATTACAATGAATGGGATGCGAATGTAGGTAGCCGCGTGCTCTACAAATTATGCATGCTTGCAGCAAAAAGCAAGTTCGGCAGCCAATAAACCGTCCGGGTTTAACAGGAAAAAGTTCCTGACATCAATTTGTGATCATTATTTTCTGAGTAGTAATTTCAAGTTTTTCATCTGTAAACTTTAAAATATATTTTCCCGGGGTAACCTGTGGCAATTTAAACATGAATGGAGATTCATGTGTACCAACAAAGTACGTATTGAAAAGCGTATACGTAGATTTACCATCAATGCTAACCAACTCGGATTTTATTATTTTCGTTTTGGACCTATCCAGGGAAATAGAAATATATGATCCTGAAACGCATGGATTCGGATAGACAATCAGATCGCTTTTTTTATCCGGAGATTCTGCATTTATACCTGAAGTTCCCGAACTCATTTTATAAACATTCAGACCAACTGCATAGCATGTAGTTCCTCCGGTTGAATTTTTAATTATGCTGAATTTATTTGCGTAATCACCTATATTTTTACTCGTCCAGGTAATGCCACCATCTACTGTTTGCAAGCCGGTGCCTTCCGTTCCCACCCATCCTACCGTATCATTAATAAAACCTATTCCAAACTCCCTTTCACCACTGTTATCAAGGGAAATTTCCTTCCATGTTAACCCTCCGTCAGTAGTTTTCGCGACATATCTTTGGGTACTGGTTGGATGGTAACTCTGTATGGTTGCATAGCCAATATCATGAGAAGGAAACCATGCCTTCCATATAATTTCATACGTTCTGGAAGAAGTATAAACATTGGTCCATGTAGCACCACCATCAGTAGTTCTCAATATACTTGCATTTGCCATGGTAATATCTGCATTGCTCCCTGCAAATACGTAGCCCGTATCGGCTGAATGAAAATGAATATCAAGGATCATATTGCACTTGCTTGAAAGATCCGTGCCAACCCAGTTATTTCCTCCATCTGTACTTTTTAATATAACAGCAGGTCCCCCTACCCTTCCTGCTGCATATATTATATTGGAATTTACAACCTGTATCGCACAAATTCCCCCAGGAATAACGCCTTTGATATTGGCACTAACGGAAGCCCAGCTATTACCCCCGTCACTAGTTTTATACAATGGGATACTATCAGTAACGCCTGGAAAATATCCCGCGCCTACATTACCTGCAAATCCTGTTTTGTCATCTATAAATGCAATACTCCTGAAATAAGTACCGGACGAATTTTTTTGTTGTATCCAGGACATTCCTCCATCCAGGGTTTTGTAAATTTTACCTGAGCCATTCACCACCCATCCGGTATCTTTATTGATAAAGAAAATGCCATCTTGCTTACCCCCGTTATAAGGTGCCTTGGAGAGGATTGACCATTTGAATATTTGTGAATTTGCACAAAGAAAAGTAATGGATAAAAAAACGGAAAGGATAATTTTTTTCA
>CAILMK010000390.1 GCA_903835275.1 uncultured bacterium
AATAACTCTCCTATATTTGTACTTACCATGAAAAGACGCTATAAAAGGACCATAGGCCGTATAGAGAAGGTGGATTTTCCTGAACTCCACCTCAATGGTATAGAGGCAAAAATTGATACCGGGGCATACACCTCCTCCATTCATTGCGAATCGGTGAAATCAACTGTTAAGGATGGAGTTGAGTATGTTACCTTTACATTATTGGACGCTCACCATCCCCTGTTTCACAAAAAGAAGTACACTTTACCGCTTCATGCAGAAAAAATAATAAAGAATTCATTTGGGCAGGCTGAATCGAGGTATGTAATTCAAACTAAAATCACTTTATTTGAAGAAATTTACGACATCGAACTATCCCTTGCCGACCGTTCTGCCATGGACTATCCCGTATTGCTTGGAAGAAAACTTTTAAAGAACCGTTTCATCGTGGATATCGCCCAGATCAATTGCTCACTCAAATACAAAAAGAAAAATAATGAAAATCCTCGTTCTAAGCAGAAGTAAAGAACTGTATTCCACCAATCGCCTCGTAAAGGCGGCGGAAGAACGCGGGCACAGCGTGGAGGTGGTGGATTATATGCACCTCAATATCATCATTGAAGAGGGCAAGCCGGGATTGCTTTATCACGGTAAGGAGCTTGAAGTTCCGGACGCGGTTATTCCGCGCATCGGCGCGTCGCGCACGTTTTTTGGCAGCGCGGTAGTCCGCCAGTTTGAAATGATGCACGTTTTCACGTCGTCAAGTTCACAGGCAATTGTCCGCTCGCGGGATAAATTGCGCAGCATGCAGATCTTATCGCGCCAGCATATTCCCATTCCTAAAACGCTCTTTTCCTCGCATCCGGACCAGATAAAAACGCTGATAAAAGCCGTGGGCGGTGCACCGATCATCATAAAACTCCTGGAGGGCACACAAGGCAAAGGTGTCGTCCTTGCTGAATCGTACAACGCAGCGAAATCAGCGCTTGATGCCTTTTATGGCCTGAAAGCAAATATCCTTATCCAGGAATTCATTAAGGAGGCAAAAAGCTCTGATATACGCGTGTTTATAGTGGATGGCAAGGTGGTGGGCTCCATGAAAAGAACGGGTGTACACGGTGAATTCCGCTCCAACCTGCACCAGGGCGGATTTGCGGAAAATGTTGCACTCACGCGTCAGGAAAAAGATACTGCCATCAAAGCAGCGGAAGCCCTCGGACTATCGGTAGCCGGTGTAGACCTTTTGCAATCGGCACGCGGACCATTGGTGATGGAGGTAAATTCATCCCCGGGACTGGAAGGAATAGAAGCAGCCACAGGCAAGGACGTTGCCGGGGCAATTATAAAATATATAGAAAAAAGCGCGCGCAAACAAACCCGGGACAAGATTGGAGCATAACTCAATTACGAATTCCAAATTACGAATTGCGAATTTTGTCCCTTGTCCCATTTGTCCCTTGTCCCTTATATAGAGTTTTGTATCTTTGATGTAAATATTGGTTTTATGAAGAAAACGTTATTTTTCCTGCTGGCACTCATGGCAGGATTACACTCACAAGCACAACAATATACTTTTAGCAAGGACATCGCCCCTGTGATTTATGCAAACTGTTCCTATTGCCACCATGCAGGTGCGATCGGGCCTTTTTCAATGACCAGCTATAGCGATGTTTATTCCCAGCGCTACGCTATTGTAGGCGATATTTCCATCCATAAAATGCCGCCCTGGCCTCCTGATGTTAAATACTCAAGGCTCTCCCATGAGCGCATCATCAGCCAGTCGCAGATTGATATGATTACTGCCTGGGTGGATAGCGGTGCAGTCCGTGGTGACAGCTCCTTGGAACCAAAAGTGCCAAGCTATACGAATGCATCCACACTGAAATCCGTTGACCTGAGTAAAACAATCCCGACCTATACCGTGGAAGCAAATACCGATATTTATCGTTGCTTTGCCATTCCCAGTGGTTTTACCAAGGATCAGGTGATCACAGGGCTTGAATGCCTTCCCGCCAATAGAAAAATTGTACATCATATTTTGTTGTACTGGGATACTACCGGAGCGTGTACGAGTCTGGATAAGGCTGACCCCAAACCGGGATACTTAAGCTTCGGCGGAGTAGGAAGTAATAGCGCGGTTTTGATTGGTGGCTGGGTCCCCGGTGGTTCTTCCATGGAACTTCCTTCCGGTATGGGAATGACGATTCCAAAAGGTGCGGATCTTGTGATACAAGTACACTACGCGCCCGGAAACATTGGTGCAGAAGACAGCACTTCATTTAATTTGGAATACGCAACTTCGAGCGGATTAAGAGAAGTTTATCAGCAGCCTGCATTGAACCATTTCATATCAATGCTAAATGGCCCAATAGATATCCCGGCCAACGCTAAAAGGAACTATAAAGAAGAAGTCACCCTCCCTTTTGATGTTTCATTAATTGGCATTGCGCCACACATGCACCTGATCGGGCAAAATATAAAAGTTTATGCGGTTCCATTTCATTCCACAGATACCATTCCGCTGATACGGATAAACAAATGGGATTTCCACTGGCAGGGTTTTTATCAATACAGGAAAGTACTAACTTTAAAAGCAGG
>CAILMK010000391.1 GCA_903835275.1 uncultured bacterium
CTTATAAAATACATCTATAACTCCTCCGTAATCTGCCGGATAAGGGACATTAAAGCTGATAAGATGCAGTTCTTTGATCATTTGCATTGCAAGGATAACGAAAATTGTACTTAAATATTTCTTAAAGTATAAATTTTCTTACCCGGTTTAATTTGGCTTGCAAAGTTCAGCAACAAATTCCGATTGTGCAAAAATCATTTTTGTTTCAAAGCCCTTGTAATTATTTGGAGAAGAATTTTCTCTTCATTTTCCCAGCAAAGGTCATGAGATGCTATTTTCAGGTTTTCCTTCCATAGTGTGCGGGAAGATTCATCATCCAGGCATTTTCTTATTTGGGAAGCGATATGTTGCGGATCATGTGATTCTATGAATTCGCCTATGGAATATTGGTTGATTATGTTTTCAACTTCCGGTAAGTGCGATGCCAAAACAGGTACTCCTGAACGGATATAATCGAATAATTTATTAGGAAGGCTGTAAATGTAATTTATGTTGGTAGGTTTTTCAATGCACAATCCCAGGTCTGCCAGTTGAGTGTAATTGATCAATTCACGAAATGGGATCTTTCCGGTAAATTTTACTTTTTCCTGCAGGTTCAGATCTACGGCAAGTTTTTTTACTTCGTTAATAACGTCGCCGTCTCCAATAATCAGCAATAATACTCCATCAACAAATTGCATGGATTTTATAGCTTCTTCAATGCCGCGGTCCTTATTGATCGCACCCTGGTAAAGAACTATTTTTTTATCCCTTGGGATGTCAATATTCGTGTTTTTATTTTCTGTTTTTTCTACACCACAGAGAGGAATATTCCTGATCACTTCGACAGGCACATTGTATTCTTTTTCAAAAATATTTTTCAGCGAATCATTGACTGTATAAATGTATTTGAGTTTAGGGAAAATGTATCGTTCTATTGCCTTCCAGAATTTGCGCACAAAAGGACGTTCCAGAAGCTCAGGCACGCCTGTGAAATATTCATGGTTATCAAATAAAACAGGAACTCCTTTTATGCGCGATGAAAGAAAATTGGCAGCTAAAGTATCAAGGTCATTTGCAATGTAAATGTCAGCTTTATTAAAGAGTAAAAATAATAATAATCTCAAATTGTAGGAAGCATAAAAAAGCGGTCCCTTTTCAAACCATAATTTGAAACGTTTTACCTTGTAATTCCTGTCGTCAATTTTGAGACTGTCTTTTTTTTCGCGTCCAATAACAATAACATCATATCGTACAAGAACACAAGATTGCGCCACCTTGTGTACGCGCTGGTCAGTAACGAGATCACTCGTAGCGGATATGATGATTCTTTTCATTTTTTAATAAGGCGCAAAGGCCATGGCAAAGCGTTATGTTTTACTCCGGTGTAATAATAATCTTCAGCGCCAAAATAACGGTTATATTCTGCCACTCCGGGAATATTTGAACCGCCAAAGTTGAAATATCCCTTTTCGTTCTCAATACTTTTTAAGTAGTTATACCGGAGGTAGGACATAGAGCCGTTTTTCTTTCCATCCGCGGTGGTGAAGACCTTGATCAGTATTTTCTGTCCGAAGCCTTCCAATATAAATCCGCCGCAGTAAAAATCTCCGGATTCTTTTTTTATACCAATAGTAGACCCGTGTTTTTTTTCAAGGCAGGTATTCATTAGTCTTTGAAGCATCGTATAATCATCCTCTCGCAAATCAAGTTTTTCAGCGAGTTCCTTTTGAACATTTCTGACAAAGATATCCGTAGGCATGGAAACAATTTCCCCAAGTCCTGCTTTTGCCGCTTTATTTATATTTTGTTTCAAGCTATGTGAAGGAGCAGCAATTCCTTTTGAAAGATCAATATGTTGCTCCATTAATTTACGAAGGGTAAATCCTTCAAAAGAGGTATTGTAAAATTCTCCCCTGATATTTATTTCTATAAACCTGAAATACTTTTTTAATGTAGATAGAAGTTCGCCAATGATTTTTTCATTCGGAACCTGCTTCAGGGAAAAAACATCCAGATAACGAATAAAAAGTGGCTGGTAGAGATATTCAATCCCGTATTTTTTCCGTTTTGTAATTGGGAAGATCATTTCATAATCTCCGGAAACAAGGGCATCCCATCCGGGGCAAACTGTATCCAAATACCAGGAATAACCATAGGCCATAGGATTGCTGGATCGCTCCAGTGTAGAATCCCATTTCCCCTTGTTTATATCCTTATGTTTTATATAACTGAACAATTCTTTTTATCGTTTTATTACGGCCCCTTCGGGGCTTATGGAAATGATATTATTGTCTGCCATCCAGCGCAAGGTTTCCAAAATTTCTTTCTTATCGCCAATGCTGATAGTTTCAAGCAAAGTTTCCATTTTCAATCCGGAAACTGACAGCAAAGTAAGCGTTTCCCGCTGAATTTTTGTTCGGATGCTTTCAGTTGA
>CAILMK010000392.1 GCA_903835275.1 uncultured bacterium
GACCTGGTAACTGCACGTAAGAATAAATCCCGTTTCTTTCTAATCATAAAGAATGTTTCGCATACACAACTAAAGGAATTGCGCACCTTCCCGATTGCGCGACTTGGACAATATAAAGGAGGACTGATCGTGGAGCAACAAACCACGAGGATGATGCCATTTTTCCCTGCTGCACAACGTACCATTGGCTACACTAATAAAACAGTTCAACCGGTGGGACTTGAAGGAGGATTTAACAGATACCTTTCGGGAAAATCCGGCAAACGCCTGATCCAAAAAGTTGCCGGCGGCGCATGGATTCCTATCAATGACCAGAACGAAGTAGACCCGGAAGATGGAAAAGATATCGTTACTAATATTGATGTGAATTTCCAGGATGTAACTGAAAGCGCCTTACTGAAAGCGTTAAAATTAAATGACGCCAATCATGGTTGCGCGGTTGTAATGGATGTAAAAACAGGAGCCATTCGGGCGATTGCGAATCTTAGCAGAAGTGAAGATAAGGACGGTGACGTGGAATACCTGGAAGAATATAATTCCGCACTGGGAGAAGCAACGGAACCGGGTTCTACATTCAAACTTGTTTCCGCCATGGCGATGCTTGAATTCGGTGGAATGACCCCGAATACAACAGTAGATACAAAAGGCGGGGAAACCACTTTCTTTGATAGAACCATGCACGATTCCCACGAAGGTGGTTATGGTGTTGTCAGCCTTAAAAAAGCATTTGCGCTTTCTTCTAATGTGGGCATATCAACGCTTGCATACCAGGCATTCGGGAAGCAGCCTAAAAAATTTACGGACTTCATTGCGAAGTTAAAACTGAATCATTCGCTTGGTCTGCCAATATCCGGGGAAGGTATTCCATATTTCAAAACTCCTTCCAGCCGCGACTGGAATGGAACAACCATTCCATGGATGTCCATTGGATATGAAGAAAAAATTACTCCATTACAAATGCTGACATTATATAATGCAGTCGCCAATAACGGGGTAATGGTTAAACCACAATTTGTAAAACAAATAAAGGAAGTTGGCAAGGTCGTAAAGGAATTCAACACTGAAATAATAAACCATGAAATATGTTCCGCTAAAACATTGAAGCAGGTACAGGAAATGCTCGAAGCAGTGGTTGAAGAAGGCACTGCGACGAATATAAAAAACAACGAGTACAAAATAGCTGGAAAAACAGGTACCGCACAAGTTGCCGACGAACAGGGCAGCTATGATGAACACAAAACATATCAGGCATCTTTCGTTGGATATTTTCCGGCAGACCAACCCATATATAGCATTATCATCGTTATAAATAATCCATCAAAAGGATTGTATTACGCGGCATCCGTTGCAGCACCTGCCTTCAAGGAAATCGCAGATAAGATTTATGCAATGACTTCCTCTACGCGTTCCTATGCTGCCATGTTTGAAAATCACGACGACCAGACATTGCCTTTTGCAGATAAAATGAACAGTACTGACCTTAGAAATTTACTTGCATATACTAATGCGGATAAAGTTTCCTTTGATGAAAATGAAGGCTGGCTCAAGGTGCTGCCAAAAAACAAAAAGGTAGAACTCAAGGATTATACTTACAGTAAAAAAATAGTCCCTGATGTAAAAGGCATGGTACTTTCCGATGCAGTTTACATTTTGGAAAACAGCGGCCTGAGAGTAAAGTTTACAGGCAAAGGACGCGTTACAGAACAATCACTCAATGCAGGAAGCAAATTTCTACCTGACGAAACAATAGAAATAAAATTGGATTGAAGAAGTTAAAAGACATATTGCCCTCCGAATTTATTATTTCCGTAAATGGGAATAGCGATATCTCCGTGACCGGACTTACACTTGATTCGCGCGAAGCAAAGGAAGGATTTGTTTTTGCCGCCATGCACGGCACACAAATAGATGGAAGCGCATATATTAATAGTGCGATTGATAACGGCGCGAAAGTAATTGTAGCAAGCTCCAATTATGATCTTCCTGAAGGGATCACTCTTGTTGAAACAAAAGATGTAGCCAAGACCATCGCATTGATGGCTGCTTCTTTTTATGAGGAACCAACCATGCAACTTCAACTGGTTGGCATCACAGGAACAAATGGCAAGACGACCACCGCTTCATTACTCTATCAACTTTTCACGCACCTGGGATACAAAAGCGGATTGATTTCCACTACAGGAATCTGGATTAATGAACAAAAAATTGAAGCAACGCATACCACTCCTGATTCCATTACCCTGAATAAGCTTTTACATGAAATGGTTGAAGCAGATTGCGAATACGCATTCATGGAAGTGAGTTCACACGCGGTGGTACAGGACAGGATCTATGGTTTGAATTTTAAGGGTGGGATTTTCACTAATCTCACTCACGACCATTTAGATTATCATAAAACCTTCGAGAATTATCGCGATGCGAAGAAAGCATTTTTCGACGGTCTGGATCTTGATGCTTTTGCATTAACCAATATTGACGATAGGAACGGAAAGTTTATGATTCAAAACACCAAGGCTATCCGTACAACTTATGCCTTGCAAAGCCCTGCAGATTTCAAGGCAAAGATCCTTGAATATGATTTGTATGGAATGCAACTCATCATGGATGATGAAGAAATTTTCACTACGATAACGGGAAAATTCAATGCATACAATCTGCTCGCAGTATACGGAGCCGCACATCTATTGGATATACCCAAGGAAAAAATACTGCAAGGGCTTACTATACTGCATGGAGTGGAAGGAAGATTCAGTTGTATAAGAAGTACCGATAATATTACGGGCGTTATTGACTATGCACATACACCTGATGCGCTTGAAAATATACTGAATGCAATCAAAGAAATAAACACACAAAATAAACGGATCATAACAGTTGTTGGTTGCGGAGGCAACAGGGACAAAACGAAGCGTCCGGTAATGGCAAGGATCGCAGCGACGATGTCGGATCAGTTAATACTTACTTCTGATAATCCCCGTAATGAAAAACCCGAAGATATTCTGAGTGACATGGAAACAGGATTAAGTTTCCAGCAAAAAAAGAGTGCATTAATAATTACAGACCGCAGACAGGCAATAAAAACTGCCTGCATGATGGCGAACGAAGGCGATATAATTTTAGTAGCTGGGAAAGGACATGAAAAATACCAGGATATTGCCGGCGTCAAACATTTTTTTGATGACAAACTGGTGCTTGCGCAATATTTAAAAGAAAGAAACGACTGATATGTTTTACTATCTATTCTCATATCTGGAACAACATTTCAAGATCCCCGGCGGGCATCTTTTCCAATTTATATCATTCCGTACGGCAATGGCATTTCTTGGCAGCCTGATTATTTCACTGCTTTTCGGCAAAAGAATAATCCAGTATTTGCAAAAGCAACAAGTTGGTGAAATAATCCGCGACCTCGGCTTGGAAGGACAAATTCAAAAACAAGGAACTCCTACTATGGGGGGGCTGATCATTTTGTCCGCCATCATTATTCCTACCCTGTTGTTTGCACAAGTTGATAATGTATATATCTGGATGATGCTGATATGTACAGTGTGGCTGGGTATGATTGGTTTCATTGATGACTACATTAAGGTTTTCAAGAAAGACAAAAAAGGTCTTGCAGGGAAATTTAAATTACTCGGACAAGTTGGGCTGGGATTAATCATCGGACTAACTTTATTTTTCCATAAGGACGTAGTTGTAAGTGATCGCATGTCAAAGGTAAATGCCTTTGAATATGTAGTCAGGCACCCTGAAGCAAAACTTATTCAGAAAGAAAGGAAAGACAAGACAATAGATTATACGGTTGAACATCATTCCACGAAGACTACTATTCCATTCCTGAAAAATCATGAATTTGATTATGCAAAACTACTACAATGGACAGGTTCGAATTACCGTGACTACGCATGGATACTTTATGTTTTAGTGGTGATATTTATTATTACGGCAGTATCCAACGGAGTAAATATGACGGATGGTTTGGATGGTCTGGCATCAGGAGTATCGGCTATAGTCTTTGCAATACTTGCCGTTTTTGCATACGTATCCGGTAATACGGTTTTTGCAAGCTACCTGAATATAATGTACATCCCCCATCTTGGAGAACTTGTAATATTCATTGGTGCATGTATAGGCGCTTGCGTCGGATTTTTATGGTATAATTCCTATCCTGCCCAGGTATTCATGGGTGACACAGGAAGCCTCGCACTTGGGGGATTGGTGGCTGCGGTTTCGCTAATGGTCCGCAAGGAATTATTGATCCCGGTTTTTTGTGGAATATTCCTTGTTGAAAATTTAAGCGTATTAATGCAGGTGAGCTACTTCAAATACACCAAGAAAAAATATGGTGAAGGCCGAAGGATCTTCAGGATGGCACCATTGCATCACCATTACCAAAAGAAAAATTACCATGAGGCAAAAATTGTTGCACGTTTCTGGATCGTTGCCGTATTCCTGGGAATACTCTCGATCATAACATTGAAACTGCGTTAAAATATTTAGAAAAAATTTGTTACAGAACATAAAAAATATTGCAATACTTGGAGCCGCTGAAAGCGGAGTGGGCGCAGCTATCCTTGCAAAGGCGAAAGGATATAATGCTCTTCTTTCCGATAATGGGCCAATCAAGAAAACGTATAAACACGACCTTGAAAGCTATCAATTGGATTGGGAAGAAAACGGTCATGACGAAGAACGAATTCTATCCTGCGACCTGATCATAAAAAGTCCGGGTGTACCGCACAAGGTCCCAATTATAAAAAAAGCAATAGAGAAAAATATTCCTATTATTTCGGAAATAGAATTTGGATCATGGTTTACTGATGCAAAGATCATCGCTATTACGGGAACCAATGGAAAGACCACTACCACTTCCCTCACCTATCATATATTAAAACATGCTGGCCTCAGTGTAGGTCTGGGTGGAAATATAGGAAAAAGTTTTGCGCGAATGGTTGCA
>CAILMK010000393.1 GCA_903835275.1 uncultured bacterium
CAAAGCATTAAGGTTGATCGTTCTCTTATATATAAGATTGGCGTGGCAGGTTTCTGTTTCGGCAATATTATGATGCTGAGCCTTGCAGAATATTTTGACTGGAAGAATTTACTGACACCGGAATTCAATCTTCTTTTCAGGGTATTGAATTCAGTCCTGGCGCTGCCGGTTATTTTTTATTCTGCCACAGAATATTTTGTTCCTGCCTGGAAAGCATTAAGAAGAAAACATTTATCAATGGAAGTGCCGATTGCTATCGGCCTCGCCGGAATTATTATCCAAAGCTATTATGAGATCATTACGAATGCAGGAAATGGCTATCTGGATTCTTTCAGTGGCCTTGTATTTATGCTTCTGATTGGAAAGTTCATCCAAAGGAAAACATTTGCATCACTGAATTTCGACAGGGATTATAAATCCTATTTCCCAATGGCAGTCACCAGGATTGTAGACGGCAGGGAGGTAAGCACCCGTGTCAGTAATCTCAGGAAAAATAGCCGAATACTTGTAAGAATGGGAGAGCTGATTCCAGCCGATTCCATTCTTGAAGAGGACATGGATATTGATTATTCCTTTGTTACTGGTGAAAGCGAACCTGTGTTGAGTCCGAGAAGTTCCCTGGCATACGCAGGCGGCAGGAATGCAGGATCCGCTGTTAGGATGATCACTCAAACAGAAGTTCAGCAAAGCTATCTTACCAAATTATGGAACTCTGATTCATTCCGCAAGGATGAAAAAATGGAAATGGGAAAATGGTCATCTAAAATGGCCGTTATATTTACTGTTGCGGTATTATGCATTGCAGGGGCTACAACAGTGTACTGGGCAATTGTAAATCCTTCCATGATATTGCGTACTGTAACTTCAGTGTTGGTGATAGCATGTCCATGTGTTCTTGCGCTAACGGTTCCATTTACATTTGGAGCAGCATTAAGTGCTTTCAGCAGAAAAGGTTTATATCTTAAGAATGCGGAAAGCCTTGAATCCCTTGCATCAGCTAATACGATAGTATTTGATAAGACAGGAACACTTACACGCGCCAATGAATCTGTTGCGGAATACAAAGGTCAAAACCTAACTCCATTTGAAAGGGGACTGATTGTTTCCTCCTGTAAAAACTCCATGCATCCTATCAGCAGGATATTGAAAGAAAGTTTTGCAAGTGATATGGATATTGAAATTGACTCAATAACCGAAGTATCCGGAAAGGGCATCACGGCAGTTGCAAGTCAACACGAAATTAAAATTGGAAACGAAGAATTTGTTAAGGGTTTCAAAAGTGATTTGATAAATTCCGGAACCTGGA
This sequence comes from uncultured bacterium, assembly GCA_903835275.1. Classification (GTDB taxonomy): domain Bacteria; phylum Bacteroidota; class Bacteroidia; order CAILMK01; family CAILMK01; genus CAILMK01. Next base: position 1,307 of record CAILMK010000393.1, read on the forward strand.
TAAGAATAGATAGAACTGTAAAAGGATATTTTGAAATCAGGCATTCCATTCGTAATGGAATGAATGGTGTTTTATCTGTTCTTAAAAGAAAATACAATCTGTATGTTCTCAGTGGGGATTCTCCAAAAGATGCGAATTTGTTTAGTGGATTCTCCGGTTCAAATTTATATTTTAAAAAGAATCCGCATGAAAAGATGGAGATCATCAGGGATTTGAAAAGATCCGGTAAAAAAGTGATCATGATCGGCGATGGATTGAATGATGCAGGTGCATTGAAGGAAAGTGATTTTGGTATTACTGTTACTGAAGATGTCAATGCGTTTTCACCTTCATCTGATGCAATCCTGGATGCAAATTACCTATACATGCTTCCTGATTTTGCAGGTATGGCAAATGCAGTAAAATGGATTATATATGGTTCTTTCGTTTTTTCAACTATATATAATGTTTTTGGAATCAGCTTCGCAGTACGCGGCTTGCTGGCACCATGGGTAGCGGCAGTTTTAATGCCCATAAGTTCCATCACTGTAGTGCTTTACTCACAACTTGCCGTTTACCTTGCGGCTAAAAGATTTAATCTCAAATAATCATGATGATACTGTTTATACTCATTGGGATCAGCCTGATTGTAGCGCTGTTTTTCCTTTTCATGTTCATCCTGAATGTGAAGAGCGGACAATATGATGATATGTACACACCTTCAGTAAGAATACTTTTTGAATCAAATATAAATAATAATACTGACGATAATGCAAATGAGAAACATTCTGAAAAGAGCAATTGATCCCGGTACATCTGCCGGCGCAGGCTCAGCAAACCTGGGAGGTAGCCCTCCACTTGAAAGATTTTACTATGACAACAAGATCGTTCGCGATTTTGGAATTGCCACTGTCTTATGGGGAATTATTTCCCTTTTGGTAGGCGTATTGATAGCTACACAGCTATTCATGCCGGAAGCAAATTTGGGTTTACCTTATACCACCTTTGGCAGGTTGCGTGCGCTGCACACCAATGGGGCAATTTTCGCATTTGTAGGCAATCTCATGTTTGCGGGCATTTACTACTCCCTCCAACGCCTGTGCAAGGCAAGATTATGGAGCGATAAGCTAAGTAGAATCCATTTCTGGGGATGGCAGCTCATTATTGCTTCGGCAGTATTGACCTTGCCTTTCGGTTTTACAACTTCAAAAGAGTATGCGGAACTGGAATGGCCGATTGATATCATGATCGCCCTCGTATGGGTGATTTTTGCTGTCAATTTTTTCGGTACCATATTGGTAAGGCGAACCAAACATTTGTACGTGGCAATATGGTTTTATGTCGCCAGTGTTATCACAGTTGCGGTGCTCCACATTGTTAACTCTATGGAAATCCCTGTGAGTTTTCTGAAAAGTTATTCAATGTATGCAGGAGTACAGGATGCCTTGGTGCAATGGTGGTACGGAC
>CAILMK010000394.1 GCA_903835275.1 uncultured bacterium
AATCTATTATTTTTACATTTTCGCCTTTTTCGTTTTATGTATTCAATCAGTATGGATGCATAAAAATTTTCCGATTGAGCACTGGAGGAATGAAATGCACGCCGATAAAGCGGGGTATTATATTTATCTGCCCGCAGTATTTATCTATGACTTTTCTCCTGAAAAATTCCCGCCGGATATTGAGAAAACCCTTGGCATGAGTTTCCATCTGGATACGAAAAACAATAAGATCGTTGATAAATATTTTTGCACAGTGAGCATTATGCAGGCTCCATTCTTCCTTGCCGCGCACGCTTATTCAAAAATGTCAAATAAATATCCTCCGGATGGATTTTCAAAACCGTACCAGAAAGCCATAGATATAGCTGCTGTCTTTTATATGATATTGGGTTTATACCTTCTGCACTTATCATTGCTGAAATATTTTAATTATAAATCAGTAGTTGTTATCATTTCATTACTACTCACCTTCCTTGGCACCAATATGTATTTTTACGGCATCATGGATACGGGGATGTCCCACATCTATTCATTTTTCCTTTTTTCATGGGTGCTTTACCTGCTGATTCACCGGCAGGGAATGAAGGATATTAAATTTCACATTCTTCTTGCCATTGCCTCATGGGGGATCATTATTATCCGGCCATTAAATGGACTTTTTTTATTGGTTATTATTGCCTGGAATGCTGATAATTTTAATGGCATGTGGACGGCCTTGAAGGAATTTTTTAAACCGAAAATATTTTTGATCTGGTTAGTATTCGGACTCATTATTTGCGGTCCCCAATTGGCGTATTGGAATTACATAAAAGGTTCATATTTATACAATACATACGGTTACGAGCCAGGTTTCAGCAACTTGCTTTCGCCTAAAATAGGACAGTTTCTTTTTGCTCCCCTGAATGGACTATTCCCCTACAGCTTTATGGTTGTTTTCATGCTGGCAGGTATAATTTTTCTTGTCCGGCGTAAACCAATGATTGCCTACGGCACTGCAATCATATTTTTACTGGTTGTCTACTTTTCATCCTCATGGTTCGTGCCGACGTACGGTTGCGGTTGCGGACAAAGAAACATCGTTGAATATTACTCCTTGCTTATTTTTCCCTTGTGTGCATTGGTAAATTATATCTTCACCTTACGTTCCAAATATATATTGATATCTCTTCTTTTTCTGGTCGCTTTTCTCAATTTCAAAATAGTGTATCATTACTGGGGATGTTATTTTTACGATACCTGGGACTGGAAGTATTACATAGACCTTATCCGTTATAACAATAAAAACTGGGGTCCTTATTGAACTATTCACACCGTTTAATCCTTATACAGCCTCATGATCAATATACTCTACGAAGACAATCACATCTTAGCCGTTAATAAACCACCGGGAATCCCTGTACAAGGTGATGAAACAGAGGATACTCCCCTGTGCGACATGGTGAAGGAATACATCAAGTACAAATATAAAAAGCCGGGTGAAGTGTATCTGGGCGTTTTGCACCGTCTGGACAGACCCGTGGAAGGAGTCGTATTATTTGCGCGCACCAGTAAAGCAGCTGCACGCATGAGTGAAATGTTCAAGGAGCGTACCATCACGAAAACTTATTGGGCAATTGTTGAAAAAAAGCCCGCCAAACCGGAAGGCACTCTGATAGATTATATCTGGAAGGATAAAAAAGCGAACCGTTCCTATTGCTATAAAAAAGAAAAGAAAGAAAGCAAACTTGCCCAGCTGGATTATAAAACCTTAGAGGAAGCCGATGGATTGTACCTATTGGAAGTCAAGCCGCTGACCGGAAGATCTCATCAGATACGGGCGCAATTATCCCACATGGGTTGTGTAATATTGGGAGATACCAAATACGGATCAAAATTTCCACTGAAAGATCGCTCAATATGCCTGCTAGCCAGGAAGGTTGCCTTTGTTCATCCTGTGAAAAATACACCGATGCTTATAGATTGCAATAAGCCTCAGGGCAAGTGGTGGAAGAAATTTTCGGTGATGCTTACTAAATAATTTAAACTATAGATTGTTGGAGGCTGAGCTTGCCGAAGCCAGGATCACTTTTTTGCCTTCGACAGGCTCAGGCATCGGAAATTTTCATTCACAAATCCTATCCTTTGATCCATACTCCTTAAAATTTTTATTATCTTTGCAGTTCGTTCTTATATGGTGGTTGTAGCTCAGCTGGTTAGAGCATCGGTTTGTGGTACCGAGGGTCGTGGGTTCGAACCCCATCATCCACCCATAAAAACCCTCTCCGAAAGAGAGGGTTTTTTTATTCTCCTGTTTTTCAAATTAAAAGGAGATACTTACCTTTACAGATTATGACCGCTTTTCCTAACTTTGTCAAGATGAATGCCGC
>CAILMK010000395.1 GCA_903835275.1 uncultured bacterium
CCAAAGGCCAATTCTCCTCGTGGATTACCAACTCACTCACCGGAACCAAGGCTACACAAATTGCGCGCACTACTTATACCTATTTGTCTTCCCCGAAAATAGTTGCGAGCCTTACTGAAAGCAAAAGTGGATCTACCTATACCAATGCCCTGATGGATTCCTTGTTCTATAATGCTAATGATACCCTGTTGTCCAAACACGAATATACCTACTCGGGATCTGCCTGGAAGCTATCAAGCAAAACAACCTTTATGTATGATAGCGGCAACCTCGTTGAAAAGATGGTAATGGCCCCTTCGGGAACTAGCTGGAAAAAGACAGATTCTTCCGTATACGCGTATGATATTTCCAATAGCCTTTGGAGGATATATGACTATTCTTATGATGGCAGTAGCTGGTTAACAACTTTTATGAATATTACCTATGGTGGTGGTAATGTTAGTGGTGATAGCGTTAGCGACATAACTTACCAGATATATACCGGTAATGCATGGAGAAACCAGGCTAGATGGAATTTTGACGGAACCCGTTTAGCAGGAATTGAAAGCGAAAAACAGCCAATCCTACAGGCGCATGTATATCCTAATCCGGCGCAGAGCAATATAAGTGTTGAAATTCCCGAAGGTACAACTACCATGAATACTTGCATCTACGATATGGCAGGAAGAATAGTAATGGTTGAAAATGAAAACAGTGTTTCAGGTAAAACCGCAAACTTAAATATTAACAGTCTTCAAAAGGGAATATATCTGATGAAGCTTACCACCAATAAAGGAATATTGCAATCACAGATCGTGAAGGAATAAATTCAATTACATTCGCCGCGGCGAAACGAATCACGAACCGTTCAGTTTTAAAACTGAACGGTTTTTTATTTCTTTCCGCACATCATCTTATAGGAATAAGCTGCTTTAGAATCTCCCAAATCAGCGGCGGTTTGAAGATCTTTGCATGCATTAACCTTGTCGTTCTTTTTCAATTCCGCATCGGCACGGTTTCTTAGTGCTGCGGTATATTTTGGATTTATGCTAAGCGCAGAAGTGTAATTCGCAATGGCGAGATCGTATTTTTTTATTTCAAAATAGATGAGGCCAATGCTGTTGTAAGAAACGAAATGTGTGGAATCAATCTTTATGCTTTTAGAATAATACTCCAAAGCCTGGGTATAATTTTTTTGTTCACCATTTATAAGCCCGAGATTGAAGACAGCTTGTGCAAGGTTCGGTTTTAGTTGCAGTGCTTTTTTAAGATCAGCCTCAGCTTCCTTGTATCGTTTCATCTTGATATAGATTTGTGCTCGGTCGTTCCATGCCCACTCATAATCCGGCTGCAATGCAATAGCCTTAGTGAAATAATCAATGGAGGAAGGGTAGTCATTAAGCCGTTCCTTTACTGCACCCATTAAATAATAGGCAAACATACCTTTTGGTTCAAGTTTCATTGCTTTTACAAGGTCAGCTTCCGCGCCATTGTAATCAGCAAGTTTCATTTTCATCGTGGCACGATTGAAATAATGCTGCCCTGTCGGATTTGTCTTCAGGAAAAATGTTTCATCCTGTATGCGGTCACGGATGTATGGGAAATCTGATGTATCCTCCAGTGTGGGTTTGCTTTCCGGTGCGGATGAGTTCTGCCCAAAGCTGAAAAGGGGAAGTAGCAGAAGTAAAAAGATCAATTTATTCATCATGCGATTTTTACCACACCTCTTAATTCCACATTATCATAAAGCACCTTATCTCCGCCGTCTTTTACAATTTTCAAAAGAGCTTTCGCTAATTGTACGGAATCAATCATAACGGATGGAGCAAATATTTTGATCAGGGGATATAATGGGTACATTAGTTTGTAAGCAAATGGAATATTTTTATGCTTGTGTATGGGTTGTATTCCACCGGGGCGTGCAATGTAAAGATTTTTAAAATGCATTTCGCCCAATGCCTTTTCCGCAGCGCCTTTTACTTTGCCGAACAATGTTTTGCTGTGTCCATTTGGATCAGCGCCTTCGCCGCTTACAAACAGGAAAGTGATGTCCGGATTAGCTGCGAGCATTGCCTTTGCAGCAGCCATTGTATAATCATACGTTATCTCCCGGTACTGCTCTTTGCTAACTTGCAATTGTGAAATACCAAGGCACCATAAACAGGCATCGACGTTTTTGAAAACATTTTCAAGTCCGGTATAGTCGAGAAAATTTTTGTGTTGAATAAACTTGATCTTGGGGTGAAGAACTTCTGTAACGTTGCGTCCTATTGCTACGATTTCTTCTATGGCAGGGTCAAGGATTGCCTGGCGCAAAACTTCCGAACCAACGGTTCCTGTAATGCCTGTTACAATAATTTTCATAATTAATCTTTTTATTTGCCTTTTACCCCCTAACCCCCCTAAAGTGGGAAGCACTTCGTGCAATTAGTGGAAATGAGAAAGTCCCCTTCAGGGTTCGCCGCGGCGAATAGGGGCATTCCATTAAGTCACAACCTCTGCGTTTCCAGCATGATCTGGCTGCCAAAAAACAGCTCGGTAGTTTTCTGGAAAGATTCAGTATAATCGGAAACAAAAAAATGATGCTTGTTTCTGCTACCGCTTTCATTCAGCAATCCTTCTTTCGCAAGTATGTTTTTGAGTTTTGTGGCAACAATATCTGTGGAATCAAATAATCGAACTTGCCCTTTATAGAAATCATTTATTTCCCTGCGGATGTTTACATAATGGGTACACCCGAGAATGAGTGCATCTATTCCCTGCAATTCCTCTTGCTCGAGATAATTATGAACTACTGCCTGGCTGATGCTGTCATTGCAAAAGCCTTCTTCAATCATAGGTGCCAATAGGGGAGTGGCAAGTGCTGAGTAAGCCAGTCCTGCCTTCCTGCGGGTAAGCTTTTCCTGGTAAACGCCGCTTTCTATCGTTGTTTTAGTGGCAATGATTCCTACTTTATGGATGCCTTCTGTAGCAACAACCGCCTCTATGATGGGATCAATGACATTGAAAACAGGTACGCTGCCTTTATAGCTATCACGCAAAAATTCATAAGCAGCGGCAGAGGCGGTATTGCATGCAATGACGATGCACTTGCACCCTTTTTCCTTCAACAGGAATTCCGTGATGCGCAATGTATATTCCCTGATCAGTTCCTTTGATTTATCTCCATACGGAAGATGGGCTGTATCCCCGAAATAAATGAGTTGCTCATCGGGTAATATCCTTGCAATGGCACTGGCAACAGTTAGTCCGCCAATACCGGAATCAAGAATACCAATTGGACGGGAATCCATGCGTTTAAGTTATTGAGGTATTAAAAAATTAAGTGATTAAGGAATAGAAGTTTTAATCCTCAATTCCCTAATCACTTAATTAGCTTAGTTACTATTCTTACTCCAATCCAAGTTTCTTTTTCACAAGGGGAGTGATGTCATCACCTTCCTGTGCATATAGTACAGAACCGGTGCCTGTGTCAAATATGTAAGCATACTTGCCTTCTTTGGCAATTACCTTGATCACTTCCTTCACCTGGTTTACGATCGGGCTGAGCAATTCCTCCTGCTTCTTCTGGATGTCTTCATTAGCAGTCTGGTTGAAGCTCTGCATCCTTTCCTGCAATTGCATCAGGTCAGTTTCCTTTGATTTCTTGGTTGCTTCAGGCCAGGTACTTTGTCCCGCCTGGTATGCAGCTAGTTTCTTGTCATATTCTGCCCTTAGTTCCTTGAGTTGTTCTTCGTAGGACTTCCCAAGGTCTTCAATGGTCTTTTTTGCTGCGATGACTTTGGGCATTTTGCTTAAAAGGTCATTGGAATTAATGTGCCCGAATTTCATTTGGGCAAATACGCTCACCGGAGCGATGATAAGTAAAATTAAAATTGTTTTGATGATGTGCTTCATAGTTAAAATTAAACGATTATAAATTTTTTGTTTAGGTTGTTAATGTCCTGTTGGTGGTTGTGGTGGCGTTTGAGGCGGCCCACCCGGTTGTTGTCCACCCGGCATTTGTCCGCCTGGCTGTTGTCCGCCCGGCATTTGTCCCCCTGGTTGTTGACCACCCGGCATCTGTCCGCCCGGACCTTGCATATTTATACTTGGGGTTTTGGTTTGCACCCCCGGTATGCTTGAAGGAGCGCCACTTTGCATTTCTTTTTTCTTAGCCTCTTTTGCCTCAGCTTTTGCCAGCAATTTCAGCTTTTCAAGAACTTCGTCGCTACGGTCATATTTAGGATTTGAAAACAACATGGTAACAGCACCTGATTTATCAAAAATAAAATCCTGAGCATTTTCCAAGGCAACATCCTGTACCGCCTTATATACTTTATCCTGGATAGGTTTGATCAGCTGCTGGCGTTTTTTCAACAGTTCGCCATCCGGGCCAAACTTCATTGCCTTATATTCGTCCAGATCCTTGCTTTTAAGAGCAATTTCTTCTTCACGCTTTTTACGTGTTTCCTCCGGAAGTAGAACACTTTCAGCCTCATAGCCTTGTCTTAATTTTTCCAGTTCTGTCTTCTTTCTCCTGATCTCATTTTTCCATTTTTCAGATGCATCATCAATTTCTTTCTGAGCTGCTTTAAAATCAGGAAGCTGATCCAGAATATATTCCGTATCCACATAGGACATACGCTGAGGAGGCTGGCTATAGCAATAGCTGCATACCATCAGGCAGAAGATCAATATATATGCTTTTAATGACTTACTCATCGTATTTAAATTTATTTAGTAGCTAAAATGATACCGTTTTTACTACTTCTCCCAAACGCCTGCTTCTACTACATAGTGCGTCAGGGTTCGTTTTTTTTTCAAAAGTACGAAGTTTTTAAATACCAATGAATTATTCTGCAAGGATTCAATTCGCCTGCCATTATCAGTCAATGGATTATGCATAATAATTTTAAATGCTAACTTGATAATTCCGAAGGAGTGGCTTGACCGATTCAGGGTACTTATTATTGTGTATACAGGTTGTGGGTTTGTTCCCGCAAAGTCCTATGCACGGGGTATTGTTTTCTTTAAAATTGACATAAGGCTTTCGTTTTCAAATCGTATCCGCCGCGGCGGAGTACATCTGAAATCGTAAATCCTCTTATTCCCTATTCCTTGCATTTGTTAATTTACTATCTTTGCCGCCTTCACTCCGGAATTGAGCAGGAAACATTAAATTATTAAAAATGACGAAAATCCACCTGGCACCAAAAACCACTAAATCGCTCCCCCAGGCAATACTTTTTAGCTCTGAAACCCCTGATTTCAAGAAGCTTTCATTTTCAAAAGATGAGGCAGAACTGGTTGCGGCACAAAGAAAGGCAAAACGCCCCCTTATTCAGTTATACAGGAATGGTACCTATCTTTTCCTGCATTTCCCGGAGCCCAAAAAAGCTAAATTTCAAGATATTGAAGCGGCACGTGTTGCCGGAAATGTTCTCCTCGGTGAATTAAAAAGCCTGAATATTGGTGATATACTTATCAGTTCTGATGCAAAGGACGCTTCAATGCTTCTTGCATACGCAGAGGGCATGGCACTTGGCAATTATCAGTTTGTTAAATATAAAAAAGAAAAACCGACCAATACATTAAAGAATATTTATTTAGAACATTCCTCTTTAAAACAAACGGATATAAATGAATTGCAGGTAATCACAGATGCCAACATAATTGCCCGCGATTTGGTCAATGAACCGGTATCATACCTTACCGCAGAAAAATTGAGTGCGGAAATAAAAAATCTTGCTAAAGAATCCGGATTTAAAATAGAGGTTTTTAATAAACTTAAAATAAAAACCCTCAAGATGGGAGGGCTTCTCGGGGTAAACCAGGGAAGCGTTGATCCTCCCACTTTTAATATTCTGGAGTGGAACCCTAAAAATGCAAAGAACAAGAAACCAGTCGTGCTGGTTGGGAAGGGAGTTACCTACGATACAGGTGGACTTACCCTCAAACCGACTCCCGGCTCCATGGATAGCATGAAGTGCGATATGGCAGGAGCGGCTGCGGTAACGGGTATACTTTATGCCGTTGCCAAGCTTAAATTGCCGGTTCATGTAGTTGGGTTGATACCTGCTACTGATAACCGTCCGGGAGGCAATGCGCTTGCACCCGGTGATATTTTGACCATGTATGATGGCACAACAGTGGAAGTCTTAAATTCCGATGCTGAAGGCAGGTTGATACTTGGAGATGCCCTTTCCTACGCTAAAAAATACAAGCCACAATTGGTTATGGATTTTGCCACCCTCACCGGAGCAGCAGCAAGGGCAATCGGGCAGTACGGAACTGTCTTTATGGGTACTGCAGATGATGCTACCAAGAAACAACTGGTGGATAGCGGCAACACAACTTATGAAAGACTTGTTGAATTCCCGATGTGGGATGAATACGGCGATATGCTCAAATCTGATATAGCTGATTTGAAAAATGTGAGTGCCGGCCCTGTGGGTGGTGCTATTACTGCAGGGAAATTCCTGGAACGTTTTACAGATTATCCGTGGTTGCATTTTGATATTGCAGGCCCCGCATTCTTGAGCGGATCTGATTCCTACAGGGGCAAAAACGCAACAGGGGTAGGCATACGTTTGATATTTGATTTTCTTAAAAAACAAATTGCGAAATAATGAGCGAACACAAGCATAAACCCGTTTTAGGCATTACAATTGGTGATGTAAATGGAATTGGCGCAGAGGTAATCCTTAAAACATTTTCCGATCCGAGGATGCTCCTTTTCTGCACTCCGGTCATATATGCTTCCACTTCCACGATTAATTATCACAGAAAAGTAATTGACGCGAAAGGTTTCAATTTTCATTCTGTAAATTCCATAGACCAGATACACAGGGGCAAGGTAAATCTTATAAATCTTTGGGATGAAACCTTGCGATTTACCATTGGTACTCCGAGTCCTGAAAATGGCAAATACGCATTCATGTCTATCAGGCAGGCTGTCATTGATGCCAAGGAAGGTAAACTGGATGGTATTGTCACTGCGCCCATAGATAAATTCAGCATACAGTCAGAGGAATTTAATTTCCCCGGACACACTGAATATTTTGCAAGTGAGTTTGAAAGAAAAGCACTCATGCTGATGCTCGGTGATGATGACCTGCGTATCGGTGTGGTTACAGGACACATTCCTATCAGTGAAGTTTCTGCGAAACTGACAAAAGATAAATTGAGGGAGAAACTAATCCTTCTCGGGAAAAGCCTCATTACAGATTTTGGTATTCCTACTCCTAAAATAGCGGTACTTGGATTAAATCCGCATGCAGGTGAAAAAGGAATGATCGGTAGGGAAGAGATAGAAATTATTGAGCCTGTTATAGCGGAATTAAAAGAAAAGGGAATGTTTGTTTTCGGTCCGTATCCTGCAGACGGATTTTTCGGTAAAAGAATGTACCGTGAATTTGACGGCGTGATGGCAATGTATCACGACCAGGGATTATCTCCGTTTAAATTATTGAACTTTGAAACAGGAGTGAATTTCACCGCCGGACTACCTATAGTGCGTACCTCTCCTGATCACGGCACAGCGTATGATCTTGCGGGGAAAAACCTTGCGGATGAAACATCATTCCGCTATGCGGTTTACAAGGCGTGTGACATCATTACCAACCGCGGTGATTACGATGAAATGAATGCAAATCCATTGAAAAGCCGCTCTGTGAAAGAGAAGGAAGGATAGGGGATTTACGATTGAAATGAAATACAGTAGGGTCACGATATATCGTGACCTTTTTGTTAATTACACTTTACATTATTACCATATAACATTATCACGTCCCAAATGAAGACAGGCAAATACAAACACTACAAGGGTAATTTTTATCACGTTATTGGCGTGGCATTTCATACTGAAACGGAAGAAAAAATGGTGATCTATAAAGCCCTCTATGAATGTCCGGATCTGGAAGAAGAATATGGAGTAAATCCTTATTTTGTACGTCCGTACAACATGTTTTTAGAAACTATAATTATTGATGGAAAAGAGATCCCGAGATTTGAATATATAGGAGAAATGGAATAGTTTTTCCCATATTACTTTATCACTTCATCCCTTTATTTCTACTTTCAATATTCTTCGCTCATCTTAACTGATATTCCATCCTTCTCGGGTAAAAATTCAAAGCTTCTTTTCTTTCCTGCATAAGGTGATTTTGTGCCCGATTTTGTGACGAAGTTTTCATCGCAGGACATGACCAGTTTTTTCTTTTCCCAGGCAAATTTTGTGGGTGTAAAATTAATGGCACTGTCATCATAAAAAGGAGCATCTTTTTTTATTCCGGAAATATTCATTCTATCTTTATTGCAGCTGCTGTATAATATTCCGAGGGTGTTTTTTAGTGAGCTTTTATTGATGGAAACAATAGTGATACTGACCCTGGAAGCCGAACCGCACAAGCCTCCGCTGTGTCCCATTTGGACATCATAAATAAGCAAGCCGATACTTCCATCCGGCAAAGGGAAAGCTTTCTTTATTTTAAGAAGTGATTGTGGGAACTGGTCTGCAATTTCATCCGTGCTGATGCTTTGAAATACCTTTCCTTTAATGCGTATCAGGGTATAGGTTGCATTGACTACCTGAGTGGTAAAGGTATCATCCATGGAAGAATCCCTGGGGTTGAGGAATTTCCGGGGATTGTAATAGGTCAGCGGTGTATTGTAGGTTATTTCCTCAACTTTTTCCTTTTTCACTTTGTAAGACGAAGCATGGTGCTTAGCCCCTACGCTGTCAAAATAGGCACTGGAAAGTGGTTCCTGTGCCATTGCAGCAAGGGCAAACAGGAAGAAAACAAAAGTCAGCAGCAGTTTCATTGGCAAATCAAACTCAAATATAAGGGTAAAAAATGCAATAATCCAACCATTAAATCAATTCTATTCCCCCAAATATGAATAAATGCCTTATCTTTGCGCCTCATTTATGCGGATGTGGCGTAATTGGTAGCCGCGCTAGACTTAGGATCTAGTGTCGTGAGACATGCGGGTTCGAGTCCCTCCATCCGCACACAAAGGGACAAATCAAATTCATCATTGGTTTGTCCCTTTTTATTTTCTCCTAATTCCAGTGAAATACATTCGATTGCATCAAAGAAAATATTCACTCTTTCGGTTCGATAATTATCATTTTTACGATCATAGTAAATCCCTTCAGGAAATAGCATGTATTGAATTCTCTCCCTGTCTTTGTTGTCTGATAATTCCCATGCTTTCTGTAAGTTAGAAGAAAGATGAAGGGCATAAGAGATGTAAGAACCGAGGTTCGATAAATTAAAATCAACTTGCTGCATTTCCTCAAGGATTTTGCCTTTTTCCTTCCTGTATTTCTCAATGAATTTATCGTAAAGGTCTTTCGTGATTGCTTGCAATACACGACTCTCTTCAGTCTTTTCAATCTTATCATCAATAGCTTTTATCCTCTCTTCAAGTAGTTTTTGGTTTTCTAAATTATCCTGATTCATCTCCTCAAAGGTTTCAGATAAAACATCCTTTAACGGTTCAATATATTCAGGAGCGATGGTGTAGTTATTCAAGAAGCTTTTAAAGAGATTGTGAAGTTCATTAGCATTTCTATTGCATTTGCAACCCTTGCGGTTGCACTTGTAATAATAAAGCCCTTTCTTCTTAACAACATATCCGGCGAATGATGTTCCGCATTCTCCACATTTCACAAAGCGTTTTAATGGCAGACCTTCATTGTTCTTTTCCTGTTTGTATTTCTGGTTATTTTTTTGAAGAACGCCGTTTGCTTTTAAGAAGAGCTCTTTTGTGATCATAGGCTCGTGTTTCCCCTCAACCACTTTCCCTTCCAAAAAATTGTGTGCGATCATTCCACAGTAAAACGGATTCCGGAATATCTTGGATATTTTCTGCTTATTCATTTTTAATCCTAAGACCTCTAACTTGCCTAATATTTCCTGATTAGATAATCCGTTATTAGCTTTCCAGTAAAACGCCTTTTTTATCAGCTTACCCTTTTCATTGACTACCATTCCATACTCCTTGTTACGGGTAATACGGTCATATCCCATAGGAGCAACAGTCAGCCAATATCCCTGCATTAACTTCTCCTTCATTCCTGCCATACATTTCTCTCTACGCAGATCATTATCGTATTGAGAAAAGATAAACTGAATGTTTTGCTGTAAACTTCCACTGGAGGTAGAAGTATCAGAAGGTTGAGTAACGGAAAAAATGGAGATACCCTCTTTTTTTAATTCTGAAGAGATATAGATAGCATTTGCTCCTGATCTTGAAAACCGATCCACAGAATAAACCACGATGTAGGATATTTTCTGTTTGCTTCGTTTAAGAAAGGTAAGCATCCTTTTGAATTCTTTCCGTTCATCCGTTTTGGCACTTTCATAAGTTCCACCAAAATATTCAATGACATTATAGCCCTGTTTCAATGCGTGCTGTTCGCAGTATTTCTTCTGAGTTTCCAGCGAGAGGTTGGTTTCTGCCTGTTCCTTGGTAGAAACACGTGTATAGATGACAGCATTAACTCCACG
>CAILMK010000396.1 GCA_903835275.1 uncultured bacterium
ATAATCAAGTGTTTTATCCAATCCGTTGGAACCTGAAACCGTTCCCTTGATCTGGTCTATATTAAATTTCAAAGGATCTTTCAAACTGAACCTGCCATTGGTAATTACAAAAGAAGGGTGAATATCCTTGATGACAATAGGATTCAGTTTGGACATTTTCAATTGCGTTGCCAGTTCCTTCAACGGAGGAAAATCGGTAATGGTAGCACGGTCTATATCCAGTTTTCCATTGGCATTTAAAGAATTGAATTCCGGGTTCATTTGCTTATCCAGTTTAGTGGCAACAAACATTTGCAAATTCATGGAACCCGTCATGTTTTTTGCAATCGGTGCAAACTTCTGCACAGTGACGAAATTCTTATACGTTTCAGGAATGCTCAAATTTTTAATATCAAAATTCATATTTACCAATGGCTCGGAAGGAACCTTGGTATCATAGAAACCATCCATACCAAAGCTTGCTCCGAGCATCATCAGTCCTACTTTGTTAAATTCAAGTTTTTTATCCTTCAAAACAAGGGTACCGTGCAGTTTAGTAATGTCATATTTATCATAGATAATATGATCCATTTTAGCGTTGAATGTAAAATCGATATTCTCCGGAAGCTCCACTACGGACATTTTTGCTGTGTCAGGTTTCTTTGAATCCGGAGTGGAACTTTTCATCCATGGATTGACATCAAAAAAGCTTGAATTCATAGTGAGTGTACCATGAAGTAATTCATTTTTCCTGAACATGTAACCAAGCATATTATCAATGCTGCCATCCAGCGAAATATCACTTTTACCCAGCAATATTTTACAATCAGAAAGTTTCACATTCTTTGGATTGAACGTTAGTGTTGAGGATGATACCATTACTTTTTCAGGAATATCCTTGGAAGCATAACCAATATTAGTAGCTACGACTTTTCCGCTTGCATCAAAGTCTTCATATTTTTTATTCTGCAATGTGGATACATGTCCTTTTACCGAAAGGTCAACATCCAGTTCACCGGAAGCTGATGTTCCTTCATCAAGCTTAACTACTTTACTCACGTTTTCAAGGACGATCCTGCCCTTCATGGCTCCATCCACATAGGGATCTGTCATTGGAGTTTTTACGATCATATGCATATCAAAGGGAAGATCCGCCATGGCGAAATGCGCCTTCTGAATATTAATGACCATATTATTCATATCTCCCTGCGGACTGTTTACATTCATCGAAATATTTACATCCTTCACAGGACTAGGAAGATCAGGATATTGGAAGAAACCATTGTCTACAGCCAAGTTTACATTGAAGCCCGGCATGGTCTTATCATTATAAGTACCCTTTACTTCCCCGCTGAATGCCATGGTTCCGCTGGTTTTTAGCTTGTCAAAATCGTGTGAATAAATAACCGGTATTAAAGACAGTATACTCTTGAAATCAGTCTGCTTGGACTTGAATGACATATCCATATTTATATCCTTGCCCGGCATGGCTACAAAACCGGAGAAAGCCACTGCAAGACCGTTCAGTTGGAGTTCATTATCCTTAAGTGTGTACTTGCTGTTTTTCATATCCATGCTTACATTGGCAATAAGGTTTGTTTTTACCTTGCTCAGGTAGCTTACCCCTCCATATATAAAAGTAGTTTTATCTATGGATGTTTTGGTTTCCAGATCAAACAAATCACTGGTAAAATCACCGCTGCCGGAATGGTTGAGGTTCACCAAAGTGGTGGACATACCCATGCTCTCATCGTTATATACTATATATCCATGGTTGATTGCATATTTCTTCAAGCCAATTTTGAAATTACTGGAAGTATCCTTGCCTTGTTTTTTCAAAGTATCATTACTCGGAATAGTAATCGACCAGTTAGCTACTCCGTTTTTAAGAACGTGCGCCATAATGCGTGGATTATCCAGGCTGATATTTTTGATCTGAATCTTACCTCCATTCAAAACGGACATTATATCAAGCGTGGCATCAAACTCGGAGGCTGAAATAAGGGTATCTCCTACAAAAGGCGCCTTGTTAATTATTTTCAAATTCTTTACCTCAATGGTAAGGTTTGGAAAGGAATTAAAAATGCTAAGGCTTATATCATCACTGAAATCGATAGTGGCATTGATCTTAGTATTTGCTTCCTTTTTGGCATATTCAACGATCTTGCCTTTGAATGCAACCGGAATTATGACCGCTGCAGCAAGGATCACGACGATAAATATTAATAGTCCTATTAGTATTCGTTTTACTATTTTGTTCATGGTAATGAAGGATAAATTATAGAAAATGTCTGGTTTGGCAAAGGTACAACGCTTGAATTTCAATAAGATTATATATTAAAGGAAATTTGTTGCACCGGATCCTCCAAATTCCAAAACCCCGTGCTGAAACTTCATTTTTTTTACAGACCTTTGTGAGATCAAAAAAAATGACAATATCAAACAAGTATTGTCGATGATAAGGGATTAGAGAATACATGAGTAATTTCACGGTATCGGCAAGAAAATACAGGCCCGGGATATTTGAAACGGTTATTGGTCAGGACAATGTAACGCAAACGCTGCGCAACGCCCTGAAAAAGGACCATCTTGGCCAGGCTTTTCTGTTTTGCGGACCGCGTGGTGTGGGTAAAACCACCATTGCCCGTATCCTTGCTAAAGCCCTGAACTGTGAAAATTTGAGTGCCGAAGGTGAACCTTGCAATGTTTGCCCTTCCTGCGTGGCATTTGCTACCCAGCAGACCTTTAATATCCAGGAACTTGATGCGGCATCCAACAACTCCGTAGATGATATCCGCGCACTGGTTGATTCCGTGCGCTTTGCACCACAACAAGGCAAGTACAAAATATATATCATCGATGAGGTGCACATGCTCTCTCAGGCGGCATTCAATGCTTTCCTGAAAACTCTTGAAGAGCCTCCATCCTATGCCATTTTCATATTGGCTACTACTGAAAAGCACAAGATATTACCAACTATACTTTCCCGTTGTCAGATATTTGATTTTCACCGAATCAGTGTCAGGCAGATTTGCGACCATTTAAAAGAAGTTGCTAAAAGTGAAGAAATCACTGCAGATGATGAAGCGCTTTACGTCATTGCCCAAAAAGCAGACGGCGCCATGCGTGATGCCCTTTCCATGTTTGACAGGATTGTAAGTTTCAGCGGGACTCATCTTTCTTATAAGGATGTTATTGAGAATCTTAATATACTTGATTACGAGTATTACTTTAAGCTGATTGATTATACACTCGATAATGATCTATCCTCTTCGTTGCTCTTATTTGATGAGATATTGAGGAAAGGATTTGACTCCCATAATTTCCTGAACGGAATTTCCGAG
>CAILMK010000397.1 GCA_903835275.1 uncultured bacterium
AACCTGGGCTGTTGCTGAAGTGCTGGTTCCATTAATATTTGCAATTGTATTTGATCCGACACCCAGGGCACCTACATTTACTGCACTGCCACCACTGATATTTATTCCAACAGGAACATCCGAACGGAAACGCAAACGGATATTATCTTGCAGCAAGGTAAAATATTCAACCATCACCAACTCCGCTGAACGGGCATCATATCCAATGCCGATACGTTCAGAAAGTTCGTACCACTTTTTGATTTCGATTTTGCCATTGCGGAATTTCAGCCAGTGTCCACCCATCAATTTCTTTACATCCTTCCAGAATGTATTTTCATCATGGTCGTACCTGCCAAGATTAAGATATGCGGACCACGCAGCTTCACTGGCAGCTTTTGGAATTCCACCGGCATGGATTGCTTTTATTTCGCTGGCAAAATAAAAATTATTAGCATCAATGGCATAATTGAATGGCTTTACGCCGAATCTATCACGCGCCGCGAAAAGAGTTTTTTCCTGTTCATCCCATATAGCGAATGAAAACATCCCAATGAATTTATCAAGGCATGCTTCACCCCAATGGATGTAACTATACAATACTACTTCAGTATCTGTTTGTGTTTTGAATGGAAATAAATTTCCCAGTTCGCTTCTTATCTCAAGGTAATTATAAACCTCACCATTGAAAACAAGCGTATATCTTCCCGTTTCATCATGTATGGGCTGTATACCGGCATCAGAAAGATCAATTATGCTAAGGCGGTTATGATTTAACCCTACGAGTTTATCTTCGGAAATATATTGCCCCTCTGCATCAGGTCCCCGGTGATGCTGTATCTTCAACATCGCATCAAGAGATTCCTTGGTCCAGTTAATTCCTACTATTCCTGAAATTCCGCACATATTATTTCCTGCTGAAATACTCTTCCGCTTTTTCCCAGTCGGCAAGGGTATCTATATTTAATTGAATGGGAGTATTAATTACATATCCCCCTATATTTTTTCCGTAAATGGAATTATTTTCCATGATACAATTTGTCTTTGTCAGGTAAATGGATCCCTCTCGCGCAAATGCAGGAGGGAATAATTGCCTTCTTGTGATCGGCTCGGCATCCCCTGTGGAAAGTCTCATTTTCCCTGTGGCATCCATAAAGTAAACACATGAAGGATTGTATTCATGCGGAACAGGAATCATTGCAACTACGCTGTCAAAATTTTCCCTGATCATTAATTCCACACAGGCATCTATATCACTTGAAAGTCGCAAAGGATTGGTGGGTTGCAATAAACAAATTGCATCAAATTCCTCCCCTTGTTCCTTATAAAAATTTACGACGTGCTGTATAACGGGTAATGTCGGCGTATCATCTTTTGCCAGTTCCGCCGGACGAAGAAATGGAACATCCACGCCGAGTTTTCTTCCAACCTCGGCAATGTCTTCACTATCCGTCGTGAGCATTACCTTGGTGAGCATTTTGGAATCCAACGCCGGCTGTGCGGTATAATACAACAGGGGCTTACCCCCAAGTAATTTTATATTTTTACCGGGAACGCCTTTTGATCCTCCGCGTGCAGGAATGATACCAAGTACCCTCATTAATACATTATTTTTTTATCGTATTTCAATTCCACTTTCGCGAGAAGATCAGCGATATTTTTTCCTGCATTTCCATCTCCGTAAATAGGATCGCTTTCATACCTGCCATGCGCAATCTGACCCCTTATAGCAGCTTCAATGTCTGTTTTGCTATAAGCAACATCCTTTACATTCAGGCCTTTTTCCCTGCCTGACTGGCGCGAACCAATATTTACAACGGGTACTCCAAGGTAAGCAGCTTCGCGCACACCCACACTGGAATTACCAATAAGACATTTTGAATTATAGATCAGTCGTAGAAAATCATTCGGCTCCATATTCTTGAAGAAATGGATATGTGTAGGCTTTTCAATTTCCCTGAATGCGCGTACACCTGTGGAAGTACCATCGGCGCCTGCATCCACATTTGGCCAGAACCAGAATGCGGGAACTTCCAGATCCTTGATGGCATATAAAGTTTCTTCCACCTGTTTCCTTGCGTGTTTATATTCGGTAGTGACCGGATGTTGCATAACAACTATATATCCTTCGTCCAGTTTTATCGGTGCGCCAACGCCGCCGTATTTCATAAACGGATCAAAATCCAATCCGGGCTTATCCATTATTTCAATCGCAAGATCTATAGAAGGGCAGCCCGTAAGGAATACTGAAGCAGGATCCTCTCCCATTCGTATAACCCTTTCCGAAGCTCCTTTACTTGCTACCAGATGCACGTCGGCAAGTTTGGTAACTGCATGACGAACTTTTTCATCTATATTTCCGGTCACTTCTCCACCTTGCACGTGTGCCAGAGGAATATTCATATAGGAAGCCGCGATGGCAGTTGCCATTGTTTCAAATCTGTCTGCGACAGTAACTACAATATCCGGTTGTAAATTATAAAACGTTGTGGAAAGTTCCATCACTCCCAGTCCGGTGGTTTTCGCCATGGAGGTAGGATTTTCCCCTTCAAGCACCATGAAAACCTTGGATGAAATTTTAAAACCATCGTTCTCAATATTGTTTACAGCAGTGCCGTATCTATCCAACAAAGCGGAAGCGGCAACTACCAGTTGCAATTCCAGATCAGGATGTTCCTGAATGGCTTTCAAGGCGGTTTTTATCCTGCTATAACTGGGACGCGCGGTAACAACTACACAAACCTTTCTTTTCATAATCAATTAAAATCTTCTTTTGTAAAAAAGTGATCGTACTTCACTGATTTATTCAGTTTTTTCCCAATGATGTTTTTATATTCAGAAGCAGGAATTCCTGTTCCCGGTTTTTTGTATGCAAGATGTTCTTCTGTAAGAACAGTATCTTCATCAATATCAGTTTTTGCAACAATGCTCTTTGTAAAAATATCCCTGAGCGGTTGCATACCCTTGGAGGCTTCATCCTTTACAATGGGATTGTTTTTCATTTTTTCAATAAACCTGATTCCATCCACAAGTGTTTTCAATTCATCCACGGTGACGGATGCAATTACATCGGGTCCGAACATATCTTTACTGAAAGTAAAATGCAATTCAAGTATATCCATTCCCAAAGCCACTCCCGCAAGCGCGGGAAAAATTGTTCCGCTGTGATCGGATAATCCTACCGGGCAATTGTAACGTTTACGATATTCATCCAGCATATTCAATCCAACTTTTTCAGGTGGCGTAGGGTATGAAGATGTACACTGCAATACTGCAAACGGAATATTTTTCTCCTTTACCCTGCTAACAAGTGCATCCACTTCCTTCATCTCACTCATACCGGAGGAAATCAAAATAGGTTTCTCTGTTTTCATGATACGATCAAGCATCGGATAATTGGTCAACTCACCGGAAGCTATTTTCCACGCAGGCATAAATAGGCTTTCCAATAAATCCACTGCTTCAATAGAAAAAGGCGAACTCAGAAAAAGAATATTTTTTTCATCGGCATGCTGTTTCAAAGTAGCCCACTCGCCGGGAGTGAACTCCATGCGTTTCCAATAGTCAAACCGCGTTTCATCCTGTTGGGAAAATTTTACGCGCCAGGGTTCCTGAAGTGTGCTTTCCGCATCAGCAATATGCGTTTGGAATTTAATCGCATCTGCTCCTGCCTTGGCAGCAGCATCAATATAGGCATGAGCCATTCCGAGGCTGCCATCATGTGATTGCGCCACCTCAGCAATGATTAAGCATTCGCCGGAGGATAATTTCTTTAAAACAGGATTTGTCATTTCTTTTTTGCTACTTACTTTCGCTATTGTCATTCAGCAGGAACCTTGCCAGTACTACAGATGACACTTTTTCAACAATTCAAATCGTATTCAGTGATAATTTAACATTCTTGGTATTTTCAACTTCATCAAAAATACTGGCAAGTTTCCTTCTGAATGACAGCATTGCTTTGGTAGTATTTACGCCACGTCCGCAAATATCTTTTCCATCCT
>CAILMK010000398.1 GCA_903835275.1 uncultured bacterium
AAGAACATTTTCCACGGTTTCTCCTTTGTATTTTCCGAAATTAAAAATTTCCTTCCCTTTTTCATCATATACAATCCTGCCGACCACATCAACGTGTTTTCCATAAGGATCACCAATGAAAGCATGAATAGATTCCACATCTTTTCCTATATTATCATACTTTTCAATTTGTGCCATGAATACCTCATAGGTTGCCTGCATATCTGCATCCGCACTATGACTGTTTTCAAGGTCCTTTCCGCAATAATAACGATAGGCAGCGGCAAGGGTGCGCTGTTCCATTTTATGGAAAATATGTTGCACGTCCACCAGCTTACGCTTAGTAAGATCGAATTCAATATCCACGCGCAAAAACTCTTCCATAAGCATGGGAAGATCCAGTTTATGCAGATTGTATCCGCTCAGATCAGCACCAATCATAAAGGTATGTACCTCATGAGCCACATCTTTAAATGAAGGACAATTGGCAACGTCTTCATTGGTAATATGAATCAGTTCGACGATCTTTTCAGGAATGGGAATGCCCGGATTAATTCTCCAGTTTCTTCGTTCTTCCCTTTCATCCGGATGTTTTTTCATCAGGCTTATTTCCACAATTCTATCTTTGGTAACACTCAGGCCGGTGGCTTCAATGTCCAAAAAGATAATGGGTTTCTTCAGTTGCAGTAGCATTGATATTGGTAGTTATGATATTATTAGTTCTGTTCCGCCAAAATTTCCTGAGCTCATAAATAAAAGGCTCACGGGTTCAGGATAATTTTTGTGCAGCAATGATTTTATATCACCGGCATTATCTGTAAATACAAGGCCATCCTTACCAAAGGCCGCAATCAGTTCTTCCTCTCCTATTGGGGTGGATCGTTTTGCTTTTTGAGTTTCAGGATTTATGTAGACAATGGCTGTATCCGCAAAATCCATACTTCCCATATACTCCTTTATAAATTCAGGATTCAATGAACTGAAAGTATGTAACTCCAGCGCGGCAATCAGTTTCTTTCCGGGATATTGTTCCTTTACTGCTTGCACAGTAGCTTTTACCTTGGAGGGGGCATGGGCAAAATCTCGATAAGCAATTATGTTTTTATCCTCGTAAAATTTCTGCAGGCGCTTTCCTGCACCCTTGAAATTTTTAATATATATCCAGAATTCCTGCTCACCGACGCCAAGGTATTCACAAATTTTTTGTGCCCCTGCAAGGTTCTGCATATTGTGTTCTCCGAATACCGATAATTTATGTTCTATGCTCCCCGACCTGACAATGGTTAATCCGTTCTGAACATAGTACAGGGGAGGATAAGATTCAATACATCTTAAGTGGTCGCAATCTTCCTCAATAAGCCTCTCCACTTCCTCGTCCTTTGTATTGTAAATAAGGATCGCTTTCTTCTCGAGCGAAGCCGCAAATAATTCAAACTGATGATAATATTCATCGTACGTTGGGAACACATTGATATGATCCCATGCAATGCCTGTAAGATAACTGATCTGCGGTTTGTACCACAAGAATTTCGGTCTTCTGTCTATCGGGGAAGTCAGGTATTCATCGCCCTCAATAATAATTACAGGGGCATCCGAAGTGAGTTTAACGCTGTCTTCAAATCCCTCTATACTTGAACCTACGGCGTAATCAAATACTTTGCCTGCTTCCTTTAAAACGTGCATCACCATGGAGGTTGTAGTGGTTTTACCATGACTTCCGGCAATCACCACCCTTTGCTTATTCTTGCTTTCTTCATAGATAAATTCAGGAAAGCTGACAATCTTTAAACCGAGTTCAGTAGCGCGCAATAATTCCGGATTATCCGGTCTTGCATGCATTCCGAGAATCACGACATCTATATCAGCAGTAAGTTTTTCAGGAAACCAACCATGCGCTTCAGAGAGTAATCCAAGTGCGGCAAGGCGACTGTGCGCAGGTTCATAGATCTCATCATCGGAGCCGCTTACTTCATACCCCCTCTTTTTGAGGGCGATGGCAAGGTTGTGCATAAT
>CAILMK010000399.1 GCA_903835275.1 uncultured bacterium
GGGCAAGCGCATGAGGCCCCATACTTTAACGATTCCAAAGCCATTGATACCCATCGCAGGAAAACCAATCGTTTACCGATTGGTAGAGGATATTACGAGGCTATGTGATGAGAAAATTGATGAGATCGCTTTCATCATCGGTGATTTTGGCAAGGAAGTTGAACAAAACCTGATGGATATTGCTACGAAGGTTGGTGCCAAGGGAACTATATATTACCAGGAGGAAGCACTGGGAACAGCTCATGCAATCCTTTGTGCGGAACCTTCACTGGACGGACATTTAATAGTTGCATTTGCAGATACTTTGTTCCATGCGGATTTCCACATGGATACCAATGCGGATGGAATTATCTGGACAAAAAGAATAGAAAATCCTTCCGCCTTCGGAGTGGTGGAAACTGATGCGGATGGCATTGTAAAGAAACTGTGGGAAAAACCTACTGAGTTTGTTTCTGACCAGGCAATCATCGGGATATACTATTTCCGTGATGGTGCTTATTTGAAAAAACAATTGCAATACCTGATCGATAATGATGTAAAGGTAAAAGGTGAATACCAGCTTACTGATGCGCTTGATAATATGAGGAAGGATGGTTCAAGATTCAAAACTGCTGATGTAACCCATTGGCTGGATTGCGGAAACAAGGATGCTACTGTACTCACAAACAAGGTGGTTCTTGAACTGAACGGACACGAAAAACTGATCTCTTCGGATGCAAAGATTCATAATTCTATAGTGATTGAGCCATGTTATATTGCTGCGGGAGTCGTGATTACTGATTCTGTAGTTGGCCCTTATGTTTCCCTTGGAGAAAACTCCAAAGTGAGCCATTCTGTAGTAAGGAACAGCATCATTTTAAACAGTGCTGCCATTACAGATGCTAATATTGAAAACTCGATGATAGGCAATTTCTCCACCTTTGAAGGACGCACAGATGCCCTGAACCTTGGAGATTATTCAGAAGTTAAGTAACTATTTACCCTGTAATCAACGTTTACCTATACATACCCCCTGCAAATTAAAAGGGAAGTAAAGCCTGAATGAAAAGAAATTTGATCCTTACAACTGCCGCCACCAGCGGAAAACTTTCCGCTAAAATGAAGGCAGGAAATTTCTGTATACTCATCTTTTTTTCGCTGCTACTTTTCTCCACTTCCTGCACTACCGGTAAAAATGCAGCCTCTGCTTCAAAAGGCAAAGCAGTAAAATATGACAAGGAACAATTTGACCTGGTCTTCTTTCAGGCACAAACAGAAAAACTAAAAGGGGAAAGTCAGAAGGCAATAGAATACTTTATTGATGCACTAAAAATAAATAGCGCCAGTGCTGCCTGTAATTATGAGCTTGCTGCACTGTATTTTGGTATGTCGAAATTCCCGGAGGCGGAACGTTACGGACAAAGTGCCTGCTACTATGATCCTGCTAATAAATGGTACCGGATCTTATTAGCGGATATATATCAGAACCAAAAGAAATGGCCACAGGCGGTGGAATGTTATGAAGCACTTATTTCCAGGGATCCCGATGAACGCGATTATTACTCTACTCTTGCCACTCTTTATATTTACCAGAGTAAAGCAAATGAGGCGCTCAAGGTATACGACCGCATGGAAAAACGCTTCGGCGAAGACCGTGAGATCCTGCTTCAGAAATATAAAATTTATTTTGTCACGAGTAAGTATGATAAGGCTGCTGAAATTCTAAATGCCATCCTTAAAAAGGAACCTGAAAATAAAAATGAGATACTTGCATTGCTTGCTCAATGCTATATGAAATCCGGCAATGATGCCAAGACTCTGGAAATTTTCAATCAGCTGGAAATTGCAAGCCCTAATGATCCGAGAGTACAAATGCAGATTGCCGAATATTATATTTCCAAGGGAAACAAGGCAAAATATATTGGCGCCCTGAAAAAAGCATTTGCAAGTCCTGAACTGGACATCGATTCCAAGGTTACCATCATATATAAAAGTTATCTCATACAGCAAAACATTGATAGTGCCAGCCTGAAGGATGCAGCTGAATTAAGCAGTGCTGTTGTGGAAGCACACCCTAATGATCCTAAATCACATGCACTATACGGTGATGTATTGAATATGCTCAACAGGCTGCCGCAAGCCAGGGAAGAATACAGGAAGTCAGTAGATCTTGCCAATGATAAATATCTGGTGTGGGAACAACTTCTGCGTATTGACGCAGTTATGCGTGACAATAAAACGCTGGTGGAAGATAGCAAAAAAGCAATCGAATTATTTCCGAACCAACCCGAGGTATATTACTTTAACGGAGTAGCGCTTACGGAGCTTAAAAGATACAGGGAGGCTGTTGAAACCCTTAGTTCCGGACTCAATCTGATTACAGGAGATGAGGTAAACAGGGGCATGGAAATGGAATTGTATATTAATCGTGCGGAAGCGTATTACCGCTTGAAGGAGTATAAAAAATCTGATGCGGATTTTGACAAGATATTGGAGATAGATCCCAAGAATACTGTCGCACTTAATAATTACGCTTACTATCTTTCCGTCAGGAATGAAAATATGGATAAGGCGGCTGAGATGTCTAAAAAGTCCCTTGAACTGGATCCTAAAAGTGCCACCTACATGGATACCTATGGATGGATACTCTACAGGCAGGCAAAATATACTGAGGCAGAAGAGTGGATCAAAAAAGCGCTTGCAGGAGATCCCAGCGCAGAGGTAAATGAACACTATGGTGATGTCCTTTACAAACTCAATAGAGTGGACGAAGCAATACAATACTGGCAGAAGGCAAAAAGCCTTGGTTCAGATAATCCTCAGATCGATAAAATGATTAACGAAAAAAGGATCATTGAATAATTGAAAAAAATATTCTTCATACTGCCATTAGTAGTTCTCCTCGCTTCCTGCGGCATTCATAAAAAAGGAACTATTTCCGCGAATAAAGCGGACAAAGGACGTGATGAACTGATATCCGCATTTAAAAAATCGGATACTACTTTCCGATGGATGACAGCCCATGGGAAAATTCATTATTCCGGCAACGGACAGGATTTTACCGCATCATCCTCATTGCGATTTAGAAGTGACAGCGTCATCTGGGCAAACGCGACTTACCTGATAGAAGTTGTACGCGCTCTGATCAAAACGGATAGTGCTACAGTCCTCAACAGGGCAAATCGCGAATACTACAAGTTTTCCGTGGGTGATCTTCAGCAAATGCTAGCCATTCCCGGACTAACATTACAGGCATTGCAACGCATTTTTATGGCCTATCCGCCCTTTGGTATTGATAAAAGATTTGGTTTTACAAAAAGGGAAACGGACTACAAGCTAGAGTATACAAGCCCCACCTATATGGAGCAGATCATCCTTGATGCTACTACATTTAGAATGAAGGAATATGTCTTCAAGGTGAATGAAAGCAAGAAAATAAAGATCGCCTATGAAGATTTTGACAAGGTGAATGGCTTGTTTCTCCCAAAAAAAATTAATTTTGAACTGGAAACTCCAGAAAAAACACAAATAGTCTTTGACATATCGGAATATACGCTCTCTGATTCGGAAGAAGTTCCGTTCAGCATTCCCGCTTCCTACAGGAAGCGATAGAGGCACTATTGGCTCTTTTGTATCTCTTTGCAAAAAGCCGGTATTGTTACTCGTGCTACTTTTTTTGCCTTCACTTTCCACTCCGCAATCAAGAAAAGATCTGGAAGCTGAACGTAAAAATATTCTCCAGGAAATCAGGCAAACCAAAAAACAGCTAAAGGATGTAAGCGCGAAACAGAAAAAAACTGTTGACTATCTCCGTCTGCTGCAAAGGCAGATCGACTACCGCGAATCATTGATCAATACACTTCAGGATGAACTTTCCCTCGTCAATCAGGGCATTGCGGAAAGCAGTAATATAGTCGCATCCCTGGAAAATGACCTGGATGCCTTGCGCCAGGAATACGCACGCCTTATTTATTATTACTATAAGAACCGCGGGCAATACAGCCTGCTCTCCTATATTTTTTCAGCAAATTCATTTCACCAGGCATATAGCAGGATGAAGTTATTGCATTTTTACGCTGACTACAGGAAACAACAAATTGACCTGATCGTCAAGACTGAAAATTCCCTGATGGAACGGATGACTGACCTGAAGAAAAAACAAAAGGAAAAGGAAGATGTCCTCAGCGACCTTGATAACCAGAAAAAAGAATTGGAAAGTGATCAGTCCGAACAAAAAGACCTCGTTAAAAATTTACGTCTGCAGGGAAGTGAATTGCAAAAGAAATTAAAAGACAAAACCGAAGCCGCGGAAAGGTTGGACAAGAGTATTAAAAATGCCATCGCTCAGGAAATAGCTGCTGCAAGGGCAAGGGAAAAAGAACGTGCCAAAAGAAATCACAAGCCGAATGTAAGGGAAAAAGAACCTGCCAGTACTAAAGAAGAGGATTTTCCTATGAGTCCGGAAGCAAAAGCTTTATCGGATAAATTCTCTGCAAACAAGGGACGCCTACCATGGCCTGTTATCAGCGGGAAAATTGCTTCCTACGATAGGTTTGGAAAACAGCCCCACCCTACCCTTCCGGGAATTTTCGTAAATAATAATGGAGTAAAATTCCAGACGGAACCTAACTCAGTGGCCCGTGCTATTTTTGATGGAGAAGTGCGGGCGGTATTACCTATTGACGCGCAACGGAAATTCGTCCTGATAAAGCATGGCGATTACTTTACGGTTTATTCCAACCTGAAAATTGTTTTTGTAAAGACAGGTCAAAAAGTTTCCACCAAGCAGAATATCGGAATCA
>CAILMK010000400.1 GCA_903835275.1 uncultured bacterium
ATCAAAATAATTTTCAATAACGGCAGTTTTTCCATCCTTTGCATAGATTTTTTCAGAGCCCGATTTTTTGCCTTCCATAAATGTGGATTGTATCTTGATCTTGCCGTTTTCGGTGTATTCTATATAGGGGCCGTCCAGATCCCCGGCTATGTAAACAGAAAATATTTTAAGATTGCCGTTCTTCCAGTAAACCTTGTGCAAGCCCACCAGACTGCCATCATCAAAGCACCCTTCCTCTATGGGGGCGCCATTTTCCGCAAACTTTCTGAAATAACCATTCAGGCGGTTATTCTGGTAGCGGCAATTTTCTATCAGTTTGCCAGTGGCATCGTAAATCTTGCAATCACCCATCATGGTATCATTCCTGAAATACACGTCCATGACCACATTCTCATTTTCTGGACGATATTGCCAGTATCCCTGTTTATGCCCCTTTTCGTCGCTTTTATTCAGGTATTGCTCTGTTAATATGGTGATATCAGGGCTATTGGTATGCTGCTGGGCGTGGGCTTTGCTGATATGAATTAGCCCAAATAAGAGTATGGTTAGGAGCACTTTCCGGGCAGGTAGAATGGTGGGGTATAATGAAGGCAGTTTCATCTTGCTTCACAAAAGTAGGGCGATATTGAATAAAAAAAAATTTTAAACCTATAAATCCGATCTTTAAAATTACCCGTAAGTAGGAGCATCAACAAAATTTAAAGATTTAACATTATGATTAAGAAAATGATTCTGGGTGCGATGCTTATAGGCGGTATCACCCTTTCAGCTGAAAAAGCAAACGCTCAAATGGTAGGTGGCGCCATGATGGTTCCTGCTAAAACAGTCGTTGAGAATGCAGTAAACGCCAATAACCTGACAACCCTGGTTACTGCTGTAAAAGCAGCTGGACTGGTAGAAACACTCAACAGTGCAGGTCCTTTCACGGTTTTTGCACCAACCAATGATGCTTTTGCCAAGCTTCCTGCAGGAACAGTGGAAAATTTAGTGAAACCTGAAAACAAGGCAAAGCTTTCTTCAATCCTTACCTATCACGTAGTGGCAGGCAGGTATACCAGCAAGGATTTAAAGGATGGCATGGTATTGAAAACAGTAAATGGGAAGTCCATCAAGATCACGAAAAAAGGAAACACCTGGATGGTGGGCGGTGCTAAGATATTGGTGCCTGATGTAATGGATAAAAACGGGGTATCCTTCGTAATTGATACTGTTCTGCTTCCATAACATTTTGTATTTGGAAAGGAAAGCCTCCCGGTGCCGGGAGGCTTTTTTCGTTTTATCGCTTAATATTGAAACCTTGCCGGAGGCATTGGATGTTGCTTAATTAACTAAATTTGATTTATATATGCGTCCATACTGGAAAGGTCAGATTCGCTTGTCACTGGTTTCACTGGGAGTAGAAATATATCCCGCGGTCGTCACCTATAAAACTATCCCGCTTCACGAAATATATAAACCCAGCGGACAAAGGATCCGGCATCAAAATGTAGTGGATGATGAAGCAGTGGATAAGGATGATATTGTGAAGGGTTTTGAATATGAAAAAGGCGAGTATGTATTGCTGGAGCCGGAGGAAATTCAAAAGATAAAGATCCCATCCAGCAATGAACTTGAAATAATACAGTTTGTAGATGCAGGTTCCATAGATCCCCTGTATTTTGACCGTCCCTATTTTGTAATTCCCCAGAATAATGCTTCCGAAAATGCCTTCATTACTATCAGGGACGCCCTGAAGGAAACCAATAAATTCGGACTCGGCCAGTTAGTGATAGGAGGGCATGAACGTTTATGCGCCCTGAAGCCCTGCGGAAGGGGAATGATGCTGGAAGTGATTCGGTACAAGGAAGAGGTAAAAAAAGCAGATACTTATTTTGAAAGCATTGATGAAAAGAAGATAAACAAGGAACAACTGGATCTTGCGAAATCACTTATTAAAAAGAAATCCGCAAAGTTTGATCCTTCAAAGTTTCACGATCATTATAATGAGGCATTGCAGGAATTAATTGATTCCAAGATACAGCACCGTAAGCCAAAATACGCAGAGAAAAAGCAAGGCGCAAAAATTGTTAATATCATGGATGCCCTTAGGAAAAGCCTCGGTGAAAGCGATGAAAAAACCACGAAGCCGGCAGCAAAATCCCCGGCTAAAAAAGCAGCTCCTAAAAAGAAGGCGGTTGCTAAAAAACCTTCTGTAAAAAAGAAAGGCGCAGTAATCAAACCAATCAGGGGAAAAAGAAAAGCAGCTTAATTATGGCAGTCAGTAAACTATCCAGATACAATGAGAAAAGGGACTTCAAGGTAAGCTCTGAACCTGTGGGCAAAACCAAAAGATCTGCCAAAGGATTCAGTTATTTAATCCAGAAACATGAAGCAAGTCACTTACATTTTGATTTCAGGTTGGAGCTGAATGGAACCTTGAAAAGCTGGGCAGTTGCAAAGGGTCCAAGCCTGGATCCTTCTGTAAAAAGACTTGCCATAGAAGTAGAGGATCATCCTGTATCCTACGGCAGTTTTGAAGGAACCATTCCCAAGGGACAGTATGGTGGTGGTACGGTTATGCTTTGGGATACCGGAAGCTGGGAACCTGTTGGCGATCCTGAAAAGGGTTTAAAAGCAGGAAAGCTGGTTTTTGTTTTACATGGGGAAAGACTCAAAGGAGAATGGACATTGGTACGTATGCATTTTTCAGATGACGTTAAAAAGAACCAATGGTTGCTTATTAAACATGAGGATGAATTTGCCAAGGCAAATGATAATGACAAATTGTTGAAGAAATTTATGATCAGTGTAACCACCGGCAGAAAAATGGAAGAAATTGCAGAAGGGAAGAAAAAAGACAGTGTAAAAAAATCAACTGTTAAAAAAATAGCAGAACCCAAAGCTGAAAAAGCGAAAGTAAAAAAAAAGTCCTTTAATCTCCCTGCTTTCAAAGCTCCGCAGCTGGCTACTCTGAGTGATAAGCTGCCGGAGGGAAAACAGTGGATCAGTGAAATAAAATTTGATGGATATCGTACGACTGCAAGAATAAATAATGGCAAAGTTCAATTGCTAACGCGTACCGGTTTGGATTGGACAAACAAATATTCTTCATTAGCTGAAGAATTGCGGGACTTCAAATTTGATACTGCTATACTGGATGGGGAAGTTGTTGCCATTGATAAAAAAGGCAGGAGCAATTTCATGGAATTGCAAAAGGCTTTGAAGGAGAATGAGAGTGAAAATTTACAGTATTATATTTTTGATATCCTGTATCTGAATGGGGAAAACCTGGAGAAGCGTCCGCTATCTGAACGTAAGAAGATTCTGAAAACTCTTTTCAGCAAACAGAATTTTCAGCATATATTTTTTAGTGATTCGTTTAAAATTACCCCGGATGAATTTGCTGAAAAAATTTGCAAACCCGGCTATGAAGGAATTATTTCAAAATTGGCCGATAAGCCATATATATCCGGAAGGAGTAAGGATTGGTTGAAATCAAAATGCCAGAAAAGACAGAAAAGACAGGAGTTTGTCATAGGCGGTTATACACTTCCATCCAACCAGTCACAGGGAATAGGAGCAATGCTTATTGGATATTATGAAAAAAAGGAACTTGTATATTGCGGAAAAGTCGGCACCGGAATGGATCATAAAACTTCCATAGAGATGCGGAAGAAACTTGAAAAGCTGAAGCAGAAAACGTCTCCATTTAAAAGTGTTTCCGCACTGGGTAAAAAAGGAGCTATTTATGTTAAGCCTGAATTGGTTTGTGAGGTGGAATTCACGGAATGGACAGGCGATGGCGCGCTCAGGCATCCTTCATTCCAAGGCTTGCGCATGGATAAACCGGCTTCCGAAATTCAAAAGGATATTCTCATTCATTTAAACAAGAAAATTATGAAAGAAATAGAAGTTCTCCCCCCTGCAAAAAAGAGCAATGGGAAAGTGTTAGTTTCAGGTATAGGAATTAGTCATCCGGATAGAATAATTTATTCTGAAAATGCCCTTACTAAACTTGATCTTGTGGAGTATTATGATAGTGTCGCAGAGTATATGCTGCCGCATATTAAGAATAGGTTTATAAGTTTGTTGCGTTGTCCCGAAGGGATGAAAGGTGAATGCTTTTTTCAGCGGCATGAAAAAATTGCTTCGGAATATATTCATGAACTTGAGTTGGATAATGAAAAGCATCAGTCCCCGTATATTTATATAAATGACAAAAAAGGATTGCTGACGCTGATTCAGTTTGGAGCCATTGATATTCATGCATGGGGAAGTAAAATAGATATACCTGATTTACCGGACAGATTGATATTGGATATTGATCCAGATCCGGAAGTTGCCTGGAAAAGCGTCAT
>CAILMK010000401.1 GCA_903835275.1 uncultured bacterium
GGACATAATTATACACTCCGTTTATCCGGACAGTTATGGCCTTATCAGTATTATTATTCCTCTTATACCGGAGATATTCCAGGCGCTAAAATTCAATCCTTCGCCATTCATTTTTTGGTGAATTAAACAGCTAATGCTTCCCTTTACTGTTTTTTCTCTTAGATTTGTACTAAATGCTCAAGGAGAAAACAAACCGCAAACAACAATTCCTAATATTGGGAGTGATGCTTCTGTTTGCAGCAGTTTATTGTAGTATTTCCCTCGTGAACCATTATCTTTTCCGAACCTATGCCTGGGACCTTGGTATATACAATAACGCAGCATGGAGTTACAGCCATTTCAGTGCTAAAAATTCATTCATGCTTCCGGGAGTGACTAATTTGCTTTCAGATCATTTTGAATTATATCCTTTTTTTTTATCCCCTCTCAGGTTCATTTTCGGATCTTATACATTCCTCATTGTTCAGATAGCGGCTATCTTATTTGGTGGTTATGGAGTATATCGTTTCATCCTTTATAAAACAAAAAATGAAATTTTTTCATTGCTCGCATTGATATTCTTTTTCCTCGGATGGGGAATTTATTCAGCCCTTGAATTTGACTATCATAATAATGTTGTCGCAGCAATGTTTGTCCCGTGGTTTCTTTTGTATTTCGATAAGAAGAATTTTAAGTGGGCAGCTTTCTTTTTCATTTTATTATTAATTGGAAAAGAGAACATGGCATTATGGGCTGTGTTTATTTGTTTAGGACTACTGGTTGGAAATATCAGGGATAAGATCAATCTTAAATACTCAGCTATTTTTGGATTTGCAGCCTTAGTTTATTTTATCGCTATGGTAAAATGGATCATGCCATCATTGGGGAATTCACAACATGATTACCTGCATTTTCAATTCAGCGCACTGGGCAAGGATTTCGGTGTAGCTATCAAAACGATTTTAACAAGACCCGGATACACATTCAGCTTGTTGTATAAAAATACAAACAGTGACAAGCTCTATGATACATTCAAAACGGAACTGCATTTCATGGTGCTTGTCAGTGGTGGATTTTTTCTGCTATTTCGTCCAAAATATCTCATCATGCTGTTGCCGATTTACGGGCAAAAATTATTCAATGATGCTCCTGAAAAATGGGGACTGGCTTATCAATACTCTATAGAATTTATTCCAATTCTTTCCATCGCGGCATTCATGGGTTTGTGGTGGCTGGCGAAGGATAAAAAATGGTTGATTCCGTCCGCTCTCTTTATCACATTAGTTTCCGGATATTTTTCAATTCATTCACTGGCAGATAGGAAAACGGATTGGTTCGGAGCTGAATATTATCAATTCTGGAATCCTTCTCATTACAAGGGAAATTACGATGCTAAAAAAGTAAATAAAGCACTGGATAAAATTCCTTCCCGGGCTTCTGTTTCCACGCAAACGGATTTTTGCCCGCATCTGGCATTCAGGGATAGCATTTTTATTTATCCTATACAGAAATATCCGGTCCGGTATATGTTCTTATGCAGGGTCGTTGCTTCCTATCCAATTGATATGAAGACGCATACTCATAATATAGATTCTTTCTCTAAGTCCCCACTATGGCAAACGATCTATGATCAGGATCAGATAATTATTTTCAAGCGTAAATAGTTATTGTTAAATAATTTCCTATTTTTGAAAATAAATAAATAATCCATTATGTCATTTGGTTTTCCTCCTAAATATTCAGAGCATATTTCCATGGGTAATAATACCAGGGAACAATTGCTTACCCTTGCCATTGAAGCCGTTGAAAAAATCGGTTGGAACATTGGCCATGTCAGTGAATCGGGTTTTGCTGCCTATACAGGAATGAGTCTTGCCTCTTATGGTGAGGAATTGATTATAGAAATTACTGATTCCGGACTCAATATAAAAAGTGCGTGCACCGGTACCCAGGTCCATGACTTGGGAAAGAACCGGAAAAACGTAAATAAATTTACAGCAGCCTTTTCATTCTTCAGGGAAAATGACATGCTTTTTGAGTTGGAAAGAAAACACAATGAATACATGACAAAATACAATATCGCTACGGAAATGAGCGATACCGTTTTGTCTGAAAAACATAAGAAGACGGGATTTTTGACGATATTCAAACCCGTTGCCGGATATTTTCTTACCCCTATCCTTGTTAACCTGAATATTCTTGTGTATGTTTTGATGGTCATTGCTGGAGTGAATTTCTTCCTGCCTGACAATGAAAGCCTGCTGCGCTGGGGTGCGGATTTCCGCCCTTTGACGCTGGATGGGCAATGGTGGCGCTTACTCACGTGCTGCTTTGTCCATATTGGGATTTTTCATTTGCTTTTCAATATGTACGCGCTGATTTATATCGGACTTTTATTGGAGCCTATACTGGGGAAACGACGTTTTCTGATTGCATATTTATTGACCGGAATATTATCAAGCGTTGCAAGTTTGAGCTGGCATTCCTATACTATTTGTGCAGGCGCTTCCGGTGCAATATTTGGAATGTACGGGGTTTTTCTTGCCCTGCTTACAACTAATTTTATAGAGAAATCAGCACGTAAAAGTTTGCTTACCAGCATAGGGATATTCGTTGCCTATAACCTTATGAATGGAATGAAGGGCGGCATTGATAATGCTGCTCACATAGGAGGCCTGATTAGCGGTATGGTCATTGGCTATGCGTTCATTCCGGGTTTGAAAAAAAGTGAAAACAGGAATCTTGATCTGGCATTGACGGGATCGGTAGTGGTAATTTCAATAATCGCTACGGTTTTTGTTTTGCTGAAAACTCCCAATGACTTTTCCACTTACCAAAAAAACATGGCAAGGTTTACCGAATTGGAAACGAAAGCCATGCATTATTATGATATTAAAGATGGAGGCAACGGTGATGAGGGCAGGAGGTTTTTAGGACAAACCGGTATTGCCTCATGGAACGATGCCATACAACTGATTAATGAAACGCAAAAACTGGATCTGCCCGAAAATATTCATGAAAGGAATAAGTTGGTTTTAGAGTACAGTGAAGCACGGCTCGATTTATTTAAAGAACTGGCATATGTTCCCAGCAGTCATGTGGAAGAATATTACGAAAATATCAGAAGCTTGAACCAAAAGATAAAGGAGATCATGGACAAATTGAAGGAGTAAGGATAAATTTAAGAATAGGGGGTTCCAACTCCGTTCCTTATCAAGGCACCATTTTGTTTAAGCTGGGCGACCGTAAAGGTCGCCCCTACAGATGCCCGTATTTTCTCCTTATTCCCCACAATTTCTTAATTCCCTTAATTTACTCAATAGCCCAAGAATCCTTATCTTTGCCCTTCCCATTTTTTACAATAATTACGACAGCATAAAATATACATTATGGCAGACGATAAAAAAGTAATATTCTCGATGGTGAAGGTCAGCAAGATCTTTCCACCGCAAAAACAGGTTTTAAAGGATATTTACCTTGGTTTTTACTATGGAGCCAAGATCGGTATCATTGGTTTGAACGGTTCCGGTAAATCCACCCTTTTGCGCATCATTGCCGGAGAGGAAAAGAGCTTTAACGGAGATGTGGTATTTTCCCCGGGCTATTCCGTGGGGTATCTTCCACAGGAGCCTAAATTAGACGACAATAAAACCGTCAAGGAAATTGTACAGGAAGGGGTTCAGCCTATCATGAATTTGTTGGCGGAATACGAGGAAGTGAATAACAAATTCGGTGAGCCTGAATACCTCGATGATCCTGATAAAATGGATAAGCTAATGAACAGGCAGAGCGAGCTGACCGACCAGATTGAAGCAGCGGATGCCTGGGAAA
>CAILMK010000402.1 GCA_903835275.1 uncultured bacterium
ATGACTTTTATGGAGCTTAGCGGCGGATTTATTTTCCTCAGCCTTTTCCTTCCAATTTATTTTCATTACTTTCCGGAGGTAAGCTTCGTTCCAACTAATAATGACTGGGGGTATTTATTGATTCTAGCCGGGGCTTGCACAGTATTGCCGTTTATTATTTCCCTACAGGCACTCAGGCATATCACTGCATTTGCATCCGTACTGACTGTAAATCTGGAACCCGTTTATGGAATTCTTTTAGCCATTCCTTTTTTTCATGAGAACAAGGAATTGAATCCGCAATTTTATATTGGAACGAGTGTGATCATTGCGGTGGTTTTCCTGCATCCATTTTTGCAAAAGAAGATGGAGAAACCTGTTCCGGATGTAGAGACGTAGCATGCTACATCTCTATAATGCCATCGCATTATTGGACGCCGATAATTGGCACACAGATTTCACTGATTACACTGATATAGATCAATAGCATGTTATAATTATGAAAAAACAATTATATTATCTTTCTGTTGGAGAACCATGGAACTTTGAAACTCCAGATGGACAAAATATAGTCAAAGGTGAAATTATAAAAAACGTGGACGATAATTGCCTGATTTTTCAGTCAAATCACATACTCCAATTTGACAATATTAAAGGTAATATTCTAGTTTTATCTCCTAGATACAAAAAGCCCGACTTTTCCAGTTTATCAACCGAGGATATTAATATAAATGGAGGCGTGTTAACAACTTCTTATGAGAACCTGACTTCGGAAGAATTGTTCAAAGATTCAAAATTCGTTATTATTGGAAGCGTTAGAAAATACCAATATCAAGAATAGGGTTGAAACCCTATTCTTGTGTAACGGGACGCAGAGTATTGGCACACGGATTACACTGATTTGACTGATCTCACAGAATGGAATGATAATAATGCATGCCCACCAATGTCATCCTGGAAGGATCTTCTTTGTGCTTCTGACGCACTTAGTAAAAACCGCAGAAATTATTCGCTGGAACGAGATTTAATCTTTTTCCCATTGCATCCGTAGCGCTGGCAAGGTTCCTACTGAATGACAGCTTTTTTTTTCGCTTTCTGCGCGGAGCGCCCCTTTTAGTGGTTTGGTTTTATCTGCGAGAGGAAAAGCATGCTACGGCTCTACAGCCCCATCGAAATCCCCGCAATATATCCCGTCGTCCATGCAGCCTGGAAATTGAATCCACCTGTAATGGCATCTATATTCAAAACTTCCCCTGCAAAGTACATGCCCGGGCATTTTTTGCTTTGCATGGTTTTGAAATCTACATCTTTTAGGCTTACTCCTCCGGCAGTTACGAATTCATCCTTGAAAGTGCTTTTGCCTTCCACGGGAAAAATGGATCGAAGTAATTTTTCCACTAAAACATTCAATTGTTTCTTGGAAATATCCGCCCATTTCAAAGTATCAGGAATAGATGCAGCATCGCAAAACCATTTCCATAAACGCGCTGAAATTTCTCTGAAAGGTGATTGTCCCTGGATCTGTTTTTTAATATTTTGTTCTTTGAAAGAATCAATGGCCGCTCGTAAGGATTCCTCCTTGAAATTTGGTAACCAGTTTACCATGATATCGAATTTGTACTCCTTTTCGTGCAGTTCACGGGCTCCCCATGCTGAAAGACGAAGAATAGCCGGGCCACTCAATCCCCAATGTGTGATAAGCAATGGGCCTTCCTGGATAAGTTTAGTACCCATTACCTTTACTTCCGCTTTTTCTACAGAGATACCCGGCAATGCCGCCAAAGGATGATCCTTCAGATTAAATGTAAACAATGAAGGAACGGGTTCTACAATATCGTGTCCCAATTCTTTCAACCAGTTAAATCCTTCCAGTTTTGGGAATCCACCTGTAGCTATTAATATCCTGTCGAAATGAAATTCACGTTCGTCCTTTACTTTTACAGTAAAACCATTTGTGTTTTTATATAATCGTACTTGCTGGAGATTGGAATATATCCTGACACCTGCTTCCCTTGCCGCATCCAGTAAACAATTGGCAATAGTCTCGGAATTATCAGTGATGGGAAACATCCTTCCATCGCTCTCAGTTTTGAGAATAACACCACGTTTTTTATACCAGGCAATCGTATCCTTTACGCTGAATTTTTCAAAGGCACTGCGTAGTTCCTTGTTGCCGCGCGGATAAAATTGAACAAGCAGTCCGTTATCGGGACAATCGTGCGTAACGTTACATCTTCCTCCTCCGGAAACAAGTACTTTTGCGAGGAGTTTATTGGCTTTTTCCAGCAGTACCACCTCATGCTGTGGATAGGTTTCCGCGCAATGAATGGCTCCGAAAAATCCTGCTGCTCCGCCTCCGAGTATTCCTATTTTCATTTTGTACTATTACAGATATTTGTTACACATACTCATTCTGTGCAACAAAAGTCTGCATTTTTCTGTAAACATTGATAACTAAGCTAACATTATGAAAAAGATATTCCTGTCATCCACAATTTTATCACTTCTGTTTTTGTCCTCCTGCATGGTAGGAAGGGGCAAATACAACTCAGAAGTAACTACACGCCAGCGTTCTGAAAACGACAATGAAATGCTGCGCAGCTCAAAAGTGGCGCTTGAAAAGCAAGTGGCGGAACTTGAAAATGACACCACTCAATTAGGCATCCTTTACCGCGAAAAAGGGAAATCAACGGGTACTACCTGTCTTGCACCGGGCAGTGACGGAAACCAGTTGAATACAGAGCTAAATAAAAAAGGGCAAACCCTTAATGTCAAAGAGAAACAGCTTCAGGATCGTGAGAAAAGGCTGAAGGATATAGATTATCTTTTGTCCAGGAAAGATGAAGACATACAATTGTTTTATTCAAAAATTACAAATGCATTACTTCCCTATACCGGCGATGACTTATCAATAGAGTTAAAAGACGGCAAGGTCCTTATCAATATACAGGAAGAACTTCTGTTTAAGTCCGGAGATGACAAGGTAAGCATTAAAGGAAAAGAAGC
>CAILMK010000403.1 GCA_903835275.1 uncultured bacterium
GCTAAACTTGCTATTGAATCATGTAAGTATTTATCTTGCCCAATGGAAAAAA
Source organism: uncultured bacterium (assembly GCA_903835275.1). Taxonomy (GTDB): domain Bacteria; phylum Bacteroidota; class Bacteroidia; order CAILMK01; family CAILMK01; genus CAILMK01. The sequence continues at coordinate 53 of CAILMK010000403.1, forward strand.
TAAACTGGCCTTCTTTTTTAAATTTTAAAACCAATGGAAATACGTACAAACTAATCACCAAAAACACAAGTAAAGGTCTCCATGCCAGGCTAAAAAAACGCCTTGGCAGCGGGTCTTTTTTCTCCGGGCTGAATAATGCCTTGCAGAATAACCATAGCAAAAAAACACCTGCAAAAGGTACAAAAAAATTCAGCATGCTTAAATGAAAAAGCAGCGTGGCCGATGAACAAATAGAAATCCTCCAAAGATTTTTAGTTGTTTCACTTCTCCCACTAATATACTCATTTGTGTAGTATAATGCCGCCATCATCAATGCAAAACTCCCTGCATATCCACGCGCCAGTGAAAAAAAATCAAGCAAATATGGATTTGAAACCATGATAACATATGCAGGGAATAACATTACCGGTGAAAGCGTTTTCCTCAGAAGCCTGAAAGTATATATCAGGAAAACGCCAAAAAATATAAGTGAAGGCAAGCGGAGAAAAAACACATGCGCACCGAATAGCATGTAAGAAATCTTAACAAAGATAGAATTCAACATGTGATTATTCAGAATCGTGTGTTGCTGACTTATAATTTCCCAAAAATCGTTAGTAGCAAAATGCTCGAATGTATAGGCCTCATCATGTGATATGCCAACGCAAAAAGCCCTTAAAGTGCAGTAAAGAAAAACCATCAGTCCTGACGCAATGGATAAACGGAGATTTATGCGGACTACCTTATCATCTTTTGAGTGATGAATTAAAGCATTGGAAACATTGAAAATGGTTTTCACCCGGCAAAGATACATTACAGAAGGTAATTGATGTGGCCCTCCATAAAGTCGTTTTCAGCATGATTTAATTATTATATTCGCAGTAATGATTTCTAACAGATCAGCTTATAATTATGAAAGAATACATGTTCTTTATCCGTAAAAACAGTGACTCAGGAATCACCTTATCCCCTGAAACGCATAAGGATTTTCTCAAAAAATGCGAGGCATACATAAACCGCCTCAAGAGTGAAAATAAACTTATTGAAGCCCAGCCAATTGTCAGGCAGGGAAGCATTATTTCCCTTGAAAATGGAAGCTGGCAGGAAATACCTTTCAATCAAAACAATGAAATTATCGGTGGTTATTATCACATCCTTGCCAATGACATCGCTGAAGCGATAAGCATAGCTAAGGACAATCCCGAATTTGAATACAATGCCGATGCACGGATAGAGGTCCGCCCCTTAAAAATGAAAGAGGAAATTACCGGTTATATTTATCCAACTGGAGGATAATACTTTATTTTTTCAAGGTTTTTCCGGGAGCTTTACGCGGCGGGACATTACCTGATGCAGGGAGCCCTTCAATAGGAATATCTTTATCCAGCGGAGATAAGACAACAATTGGCATTGGGGGGCCGTCTTTACTTACAAAGGAAACCTTGACGTCTTTGTCATATTGCTTTGACTTACTGTTAAAAGTAACCATAGCATGTTTATCAGTAACGGGGTCATTCATAGTGTTATCTGCAAAATTAGAACCTCCGATTACCAAGGCATCCGAAAAAGTAGCATGTATAGATTTTGGATGCTCGTCTTTTGAAAACCCATCCAATACAAGGCTATCGATTGTCATAATTGAATTAGCCGGAATCTTTAACACGTAAAACCCATTGGATCCGTTAAATTTATACAAGGTAGCACATCCCCCTTTGCTGCAAGGCTGGTACATTTCCATTTTGTCCGCACCAAGGGAGGAAATACCGCTATAAGACAAAATACACCACTTGCTGTTACTGTTATTGTTTTGAACATTCAAACGAACGTACATTCTCCTCGGTAAAGGTTTTACCACATCCTTCTGAAATACAATGTTCATTTGAATGGGGACTGAATTCATGTCTCCCCCATTATTCACCTGGGCGAATACAGAAAAGGTAATTCCAAGCAGCAGTAAAGTAAAAATTGATCTCATTGGCATATCTAAACACAATTAATTAAAACAGGTCAAATTTACAACAAATTATGGTACAGGTTTATTAGGGGTTCAAACAACATGCCGCTTTCCAAGGTGATATAACAACGTAAAAAGATTTTTTGAGCATATGGACAATATTACTAAAAAGTATAATACCTTTGCAGTCCCAATTTTTAAGAATTGGTTCGGTAGTTCAGTTGGTTAGAATGCCGCCCTGTCACGGCGGAGGTCGCGGGTTCGAGTCCCGTCCGGACCGCACACACAATAAGTAAAGCCTTGCAAACTAATAACTTGCAAGGCTTTTGCTTTTTCAGGAATGGGTGGTCATGAAATTCCTCATTCAAAATCAGGATTATGCATTTAGATATTCCTGATCTATTTTTAAAAACCATCCAATGTGTACTTCCTTACTCAATAAGGGAAATGCGTTTCAGTTTAAGTCTAAACTGGAATTTATTATGATATTTCATTATTAAAATACAGGAGCCTGTTTACCAGAACGTAATATGGGTTCAGTGTGTTACTCAACCTAGCACACTCACTGAAAACTAAAATTTGATCCAATGGCTTTATCAACTCCTGATTCTATAAACCGTGAAGAACTTTCCATTAATACTATTCGCTTCTTATGCATAGACGCTGTACAAAAAGCAAATAGTGGCCACCCTGGTTTACCTATGGGCGCAGCACCGATGGCATACGTTTTATGGACGCGTTTCCTGCGTCATAACCCAAAAAATTCACATTGGTTTAACCGTGACAGATTTGTTTTATCCGCCGGGCATGGTTCCATGCTTTTGTATAGCCTGCTGCATCTAACCGGATATGATCTTTCATTGGAACAAATTCAACAATTCAGGCAATGGGGCAGTAAAACTCCAGGCCACCCTGAACATGGATTAACACCCGGCGTTGAAACTACCACCGGACCCCTCGGACAAGGATTTGCCAATGGTGTAGGCATGGCCATCGCCGAGGCATATCTCGCGGCGCGTTACAATAAGCCGGGATTTGAGCTAATTAATCATTTCACCTATGGACTTGTTAGTGATGGCGACCTTATGGAAGGCGTTTCAGCAGAGGCCGCACCACTAGCAGGACACTTAAAGCTAGGGAAATTAATTTATCTCTATGATGATAACCGTATCACATTAGCCTCAGCAACTCCTGTAACCTTTACGGAAAATCATTTACAACGCTTTGAAGCTTACGGCTGGCATACGCAATCCGTGGCAGATGGGAATGACCTCAATGCCATAGATGCTGCTATCCGTGCCGCTCAAAATGAAACTGAAAAACCCTCAATTATTGCAATTAGAACCCATATAGGATATGGCTCCCCAAATAAACAGGATACCTGTGCGGCTCATGGCTCTCCGCTTGGCACGGATGAAGTAAAGTTAACAAAGGAAAAGCTTGGATGGCCATTGGAACCAGCATTTTTAATTCCTGAAGAAGTACTTGTTCACTTTCGGAGAGCTGTAGAAAGAGGAATAAAGGATGAAACGGAATGGAGCAATCCGGAAAGTGTAAGGCGCGCTATTGCTTCTATCTCTAATTATTATAATGTTATTGGTGTATGGCGTCAGAACTTTGATAAGAC
>CAILMK010000404.1 GCA_903835275.1 uncultured bacterium
AACTCTTGCAGGCAACTCATGAATTGTAGGCAATTTTTTACTCGCCCTATATCTTCTTTCGCCATCAAGAATTACATATTTGTCCGCCCCCTTTATTTTATAAACAATGATGGGATTTAAAATTCCTTTTTCAATTATAGATTGAATTAACTCATCTTCTTCCTCTTCGTTAAAACGTTGACGAGGGTTAAACTTATTAGGAGTGATTTTAGAAATAGGCAGATATTGTATTCCTGACTCGTATTCAACTTTATTAGTTTCAGACTCTATTTCGGTTTCCATTATTAACATTTTTATTATTTTTCAAAGTTAAATCAAAATATTCACTATTCAACCCTCACCACAGCATTCTTATTATCAACAACTTAAGACATAATCATTCATTTACAAATATTCTGTTTATCTATTCTCCTCCCTTTCTGCACTTCGGTAGTTTTTGGGTGTCTGGCGGCAAGAACCACCCCGCCCTAAAGGGCACCCCTCCTAAAAACAGGAGGGGAAATTTAAAAATCTTCGATTTTTTTGTTTTAGCAAATATAGGGAACTACTTGCGAACCGCCCATTCTTTAATCAACAGTGATTCACAATCCAACCTGACCCAGCCATAATAAGTAATATTGTTTTTGATGAATCTAATGGCCAGGAATTTATCTTTTGCTCCGCTCCAGTTACCATCTTTAAATACTCCTCTTCCGTTTGGATAATAGTCAGCACCTTCATCTATTAAGGTCCTTCTAACTTTAGTATGTACCCAATTTAAAGTACTGTCAATTCTGTCACCCTTATTTAGAGGAATTGGATAGCTGTTTTTATCCGTATATACATAAATGGTAAATGAGCCGGAATCCTGATTAAGCCAGTCAGTTTGTTCCCATGAACCATGGGCAGACCAGCCACTTTCATAAAATGTGAGATCAATTTTTCCGTCCTTGTCAAAGTCAAGGTTATTATAATAATAAGAGCCGTTGGAGCTACTATTTCCGCTATCACTGCTTGTCCCTTCCCATAGCACTGTTTCCGGCGAATTATTCCCTGCAGCAATGAATCCGTACGTAAGTGTACTTGCTGAAGTATTCGGAGGATCCTTTCTACATGATTGCAGAAAGATCAAAATGAAAACAAATAATATTACGGGCAGCTTCATGTGTTTTGTTTTAGCAAATATAGGGGATTTTTGGAAATTACGTAGGGCTTTGTAGGGGCGACCATAAGAGCAATATTATTAAGTTAAGAGTTTTATGGGCCTGAGCTACAACATCCCCCTAGCCCCTTCCAACGGGGAATCCCAACTTTTAACCATTTGTAATGATAATTGGTCTTCAATTTTTCATTGGAGAAATAACTATTAAATTCATCAAAATAATCAAAGTGAACGAGCGATTCCCCATTTGAAGGGGGCGCCGACTGGCGGGGGATGTTTGCTTAACTTAATGATAGTGCCACGACGGTCGCACCTACAGAAAATTGGGGATTTTTAAACTCCCCCCCCGCGCTGATTCGGATATATTTATCCGGATCTAAGAGCCTTGGATATTTTATCCAATTTCACAAGTGCAGCAAATGGGATTACATTCGCCGCGGCGAACCTGTCTCACACGATTTGGATAAATATATCCAAATCAGCAAAAAGAGGGGTTATGTCGCGATTTCCCTTTTGAATTGTCGCTTCCCGCCTCGAAAGTTTCTGAAATAAATCTTTAGTTTTGTGAGAGCTGATCCTTACTAAACTTAATTTTATATGAAAGTAGAAGAACAAATCAAAACGTATATTGATAGCCAAGCGGAACCAAAACGCAGTGACATGCAGGAATTGCATAAGTTCACGCTTCAGGTATTACCGAAATGTAAATTATGGTTTCTGGATGGTAAGGATGAAACCGGCAAAATAGTTAGCAATCCCAATATAGGATATGGATCTTACACAATAAAATATGCAGATGGGAAAAGCTGTGAGTTTTATCAAATTGGCCTAAGCGCCAACACCACAGGAATATCTTTCTATATCATGGGTATTAAGGATAAGATATACCTCGCCAAAGCATACGGTGAAAGGATTGGCAAGGCAAGCGTGACGGGGTATTGCATCAAGTTCAAAAAACTGAAAGATATAAACCTTGATGTCCTCGAAGAGGCTATACTTTTTGGGGTCCAGCAGGAACATTGATTTTCCGTGCTCGCGCCGGAGTTAGCGTAGCGCTCCGGTGTGTAAAGAATAAGGCAGTCTCCGACTGCTTAATCTGCGGTCAGAGACTCCCGTAAGGACGGGACAGGCAGCCTGATTTATCCCACACCAGTTTCCTTACAGAAAACTGACGCGAGCAAAGACTTAAAAAGGCCAGCTTTCATACACCACAAACAGTGCCATTAACAAAAACACTGAATTAATAGCGGCATGTTTATATTCCTTCCGCCAGATGTGAACATATATCGAGCCTGCCATGATGATGGCAATACAAGCGGCGCCAATAAAAGTAAGGTAATATCCACGCCCCAATAACTTTGGCACGATCACCAAGAGCCCGCTGATAAGCTCTAATGCGGCTATGGCTTTAATGATGCCGGGATTAAAATCCTCCGCCCAGGTACCACCGCTGGCAATGACCTTTTCCTTGCTTTGAAAAAATTTAAAACTGCCTGTAATGACAAAAATCAAACCCAGTAAAGACTGTACCACCCAAAGCGCTATTGTCATAATTTATTTATTTAATTTATCAAATATAACCGACAGGTGGTACAAACGGAATAGGCTCCTGATGGTGTACGTAAAACTTGTAGATGTACGTACCGAGCATATCATAGAGATCGTCTTCAAAATAGCCTCCTGCTGCTTCCAGAATGGTATCTATGGCAGCGTCTATTTCTTCTTTCTCATCATCAGCAAATAAAGGATCCGCAAGCAAGGTAGTGCGTATAAATTCTCCCCGTTGAGGGAATCGTTCATCCCAGTTGGCACCGCCGTTATCAGCACATTCGTAGCGTATTTTTTCTACTGCGCTAAGTAATTCTCCCTGTATAGTGGCGGCAGGTCCTCTTTTTGGCACCATTGTTTTCCAAATGTATTTCAGGACTGCGTCTTCATCGGTTAAGTCAGGTAGTTCCGCATTGGCATCCACATTTGTTTTTGTTGATGTATCAGGATATTTCTGGAGCAACTGCATTAATTCCTCGTTTTCATATTTCCCGGCATATTCAACTATTGTTTTTCCACCATAAGCTTTCTGCCATGGATTTGCCCCGTGATCCAAAAACAATTTGACGATCTCCGGTGTATCCCTGTATTTTCTAATTACATAATTTAAAACCACATAATCATATTTATCAGCAACATCAGTTCGGGCACCTTTATTTAACAAAACACCAATCATATATTCATCCTTTTGTTCAACTGCCAGCATTAAAGTGGAAGAGCTATCTCCGTACAGGCAATTTACATCAGCACCCATCTCAATAAGATAGTCGAAAATATCTTTATTATGGTATATTATAGCGTAACACAAAGGAGTACCACCATTGTAGTCGGCCTCCATGCCTAATTCATTGATTAAAGATCTGGCTTCTTCATTTTCACCCCTATTAATTGCTGACCACAAAAAAAATGATTTGTCCATTTGTTTGAAGTTTTATATGAAAATTTCTAAAGGTTAATTTCTTCCGGTGTCTTTGTATTGTTCAAAAAGTGCCACCAGCTCTTCATCTCCCAATATATCCCTTGCAATATCCATAGCAGATTCACCGTTGAATTTCTCGAAAGGGTCTGCCCCGTGGTCCAAAAATAATTTCATAAATTCATGACTGGCTCCATGCCTTTCTGTCGCCCTGGAAAGTGCATTATTTCCGTTTTTATCAACGTAGTTGATATTCGCACCCTTGGCAAGCAGAGCCGATGCCATATACATGTTACCATTTTCCGCAGCACTCATCAAAGGGGAAATATTACCTCCGTATAGTGCATTTACATCCGCATTTTTCTCCAGCAGGTAATCAAAAATTTCCCTGTTGCCGGATAAAACTGCGTAATTCAGAGGTGTGCCGCCATTGTAAATAGCTTCAACACCTAATTCATTGATCAATGACTTGGCTACTTCATTTTCACCACCATTAATCGCGAAACGTAATGATATTAATTTGTCCATATGTTTGTATTTGTTTTTGCAAATATAGGGGGAAGATTACTTTCGGTAAGCATATTCCTTAGTTATAAACATTTCAGTATTCAGCCTCATCCATCCATAATATGGAACGCCATTCTTAATAAACTTCATTGCAAGGAATTTATCCTTTGCAACGCTCCAATGTCCCAATTTAAATGTACCTCTTCCCCCGGGGTTTCTTTCAAAACCCTCATCTATCAAGGTTCGCTTTTGTGAAATATCTACCCAATTCAAAGTGCTATCAATTCTATCGCTCCTTTTTAGTTCCATTGGATAATTAGCTGAGTCTGCACATACAAAAACCTGAAATAAACTTGCATTGCCCAATATCCAGTCAAATTCTTCCTGGCCAACCGGACTATGCCAGTAGTTTTCATAAAAAGTAAAATCAATTTGACCGTCATTGTCGATATCAAAATGATATTCAAAGTTTGAAGTAGTGGAATTCCATGCGCTATCGTGTACGATGCCTTTACCAATAACACCAATCGAATCATCCCCCGCAATAATAAATCCGAACGTTTTAGGCGTAACTGTTGCACCTGTAGTAGTTAAGGTGGAAGTTGTAGCAGTAGATGTTATAGACCCTGAACTTGTTGCTCCTGTACTGGTAGCAGGCGCACTAATCGGAACATCCT
>CAILMK010000405.1 GCA_903835275.1 uncultured bacterium
AGGATAATGTCATTTTCATTATGTTGCCAATCTTCACTTCTCCGTTTACAACAATTGGCGTTTCACTAATCTTACCAACTGCAAGTATGCACGCATCCGGAGGATTGATTATGGCTGTAAATTCATCAATTCCAAACATTCCAAGATTGGAAATTGTAAAGGTATTACCTTCAAAATCTTGTGGTTGAAGTTTTTTATTCTTGGCTTTATCTGCACTTGCCTTTACTTCATTGCTGATAACAGTAATTCTTTTCTGGTCAGCATTCCTGATAACAGGAACCACAAGACCTTCCTCAACTGCAATGGCAACCCCTATGTTTACATAATTATAATAGCGGATCTTATCACCCATCCATGAAGCATTAACCTTAGGATGCCTTTTCAGGGCCTCGGCAACTGCCTTAATAATTATATCATTAAAGGAGACCTTTTCTCCTGAAAATTCATTGATTCTCTTTCGGCTATCCATTGCCCTGTCCATATTTACAGACATAGTCAGGTAAAAATGTGGTGCGCTGAACATACTTTCCGCCAATCTGCGTGCAATCGTCTTACGCATTTGGCTTAAGGCAACATCTTCAAATCCGCCTTGTGGAGCAGCCGTTGAGGCAGCTGCCTGGTTTGCAGCCGGGGTATAATTTTCAATATCCCGCTTTACAATCCTTCCGTTATCACCGGAACCGGATACCTGTGAGATGTTAATACCTTTATCTTCAGCTATTTTTTTAGCGAGTGGAGAAGCCTTTGTATGCGCATCACCTTGAGGGGCAGAAGCTTCAGGAGCTTGCGGAGCCGCAGCTTGCGGAGCAGGACTATTTGCAGGAGCGGGTGCAGCTTGTGCAGCAGGTGCCGGTGCTGAGCCCATGGCTGACTGCCAATCTTCTCCGGCCTTGCCGATCACAGCAATGACGCCATCAACGGATACGGAGCTACCTTCCTTAACACCAATGTGTAAGAGTACTCCATCCGTGTAACTTTCAAGCTCCATGGTTGCCTTATCGGTTTCCACTTCGGCAAGTACATCACCGGATTTTACTGTATCACCTTCTTTTTTAAGCCAGGAAACGATAACACCTTCAGTCATCGTATCGCTCATACGAGGCATCTTTATAACTTCAGCCATTAAGGGAATATTTTCGTTTGAATAGAAAACAATTAGAACTGCAAATATAACGAATACTTTTAAAATTGGTTCAAAAACTAAAAAAAGTGCATTTTGAGGAAATTTTCATCCATTCTTTCAAAAAATGCATTTTTACCTGACCTCAAAAAGTATTGTCAATTGCCAACTGCCAATTGTTCTTTACCTTTGTATCATGGAAAATTATCTTTCCCTCCTTCGGGAAGTTTTGGAAAAAGGCAGTCGTAAAACAGACCGTACCGGAACGGGTACCATTAGTATATTCGGGCCTCAGCTACGATTTGACCTGAGTCAAGGATTTCCACTGGTAACCACCAAGAAAGTACATTTAAAATCCATCATTTATGAGCTCCTTTGGTTCATAAGGGGTGAAACCAATATCAAATATCTCAAGGATAATGGAGTTTCCATCTGGGACGAATGGGCAAATGCTGAAGGAGAACTCGGGCCGGTGTACGGAAAACAATGGCGTTCCTGGACAGGAGCGGATGGCAAAACATACGACCAGTTGCAAATACTTATTGATACGCTTAAAAAAAGTCCTGATTCACGCAGGATGATCATTAATGCATGGAATGTAGGCGACCTTGATAAAATGGCGCTTGCTCCCTGCCATTGCCTGTTTCAGTTCTATGTGGCGGATGGGAAACTATCCTGTCAGTTATACCAGCGCAGTGCCGATCTTTTCCTCGGTGTTCCTTTTAATATAGCATCGTATGCCTTGTTCACGATGATGATCGCACAGGTTACGGGATTGGAGGCAGGCGAGTTTATCCATACTTTTGGAGATGCACATATATATCTGAACCATCTGGAGCAGGTAAACACCCAGTTGGAAAGAATACCGAGGCCTTTGCCGCAAATGCACATCAATCCGGACATTAAAAATATCCTTGATTTCAAGTACGAAGATTTCAAACTGGAGAACTACGACCCCTACCCTGCCATAAAAGCGCCGGTGGCGATATAGCGAGGAAGTGAGTTTGTTAGTTAATGGTTCGCCGCGGCGAATCTTCTTTTTGGAATTTCTTATATTCATAATTTGTAGTCTTCAGTATGATAATTTCCTTTATAGTAGCCATCGATAAGAAAAACGGCATGGGCAAGGATAACCACCTGCCCTGGTATCTTCCTGCTGATTTCAAAATGTTCAAGGAAACCACAAAAGGACATTGTATCCTGATGGGAAGAAAATCTTTTGAATCCCTGAAATCCCCCCTTCCTTTGAGAACCAATATTGTACTTAGTAGAAAAGATGATTTCCTTGCCGATGGGACCATCATCAAAAAGTCTTTGGACCTGGGAGTGGATTATGCCAATCAACTGGGGGAAACGGAACTCTTTATCATTGGCGGTGCCGAAATTTTCAAGCAGGCTTTTCCCATTGCTCATAGATTATATATCACTAAAATTAATGGGGAGTTTGAAGCAGATACATTCTTCCCTGAATTCGATCAAAGTGAATGGAAAACTGTAAAGTCAGAATTTCACGAGGCGGATGAAAAGAATAAATGGGATTTTACATTTTTGATATTGGAGAGGAAATTACTCAACTGATTTTTCGAGCTTAGGAAAGGCCTTGAATTAAATAGCGTTTAGAAAATCTTGGGGGCTTGGGGGCGTTAAAACAAAACCTTGTCTGAGCAAGTAGAATAATTAGATAGTCATGAAAGGTGCGGCGAGTTTGGTTTTGTTTAGCGGCGGGCGGGAAGATTTTTAGCTATTTCATTCACAGCCTTGATTTTTTGCTTCTTTTGCATCAAGGCAAAAGAAGGGATAGAAAATAATTGTTGAAATGCCTTAAATTGCACAACTATTAGATATCCAAAAATGCACCTAACCAAATCCTCCTTAGGACAATTATCCTTCATTGTATTATTCCTGTTTGCGTCTGCAAATATATTCGGACAAAACCAACTGAAAAAAACAATTCCGAATCGTACCGCTACCTGGAACGAATGCATTTCATTTTACAGGAATCTCTCTCAAAAATATCCTTCTAAAATAAAACTCATTGCAGATAAAAATCCTGATGAGAATGATACGTTCTATCATGTTTATGTTGGGAGCGGACTTGCTTTGCATAAACCCGTCATTATGATCAATAATGCAATCCACCCGGGAGAACCGGAAGGTGTAGATGCAACTATGATGTTGGCTGATGAACTTATGGCAAATAAGAAGTACGAAAAAGTTCTGAAGGAATATGATATCATTATCATTCCCGGATATAATCAAAGTGGAATGAGAAGGCGTTCCTGTTGCTCCCGCGTCAACCAGGACGGTCCTTCAGAATATGGTTTTCGTGGAAATTCGCAGAACCTGGACCTTAACCGCGATTTTATTAAATGCGATTCACGGGAAGCAATGCACTTTACTAAAGTATTTCATACATACAATCCCATTGCCTTCATAGATAATCATACTTCTGACGGAGCGGATTATCAATATACGCTCACCTGCCTGAGTAATGCTCCTCGCCTGCCAAAGGCGATGTCGGAATATCTGCACGATAGGATACTCGTTTCAATCAATAATCAAACTACAACAGATGGATTTGAAATGTCGCCCTATGTAGAACCGATGAAACAAGTCCCTGATTCCGGCATAGCAGAAGATGTTTACTCTCCCCGGTTCGGATTGGAGTATGCTACTCTTTTCAATGCGTATTCATTTACGGTGGAAACGCATATGCTGAAACCTTTTCCAAAGCGTGTAGCTGCTACTTATTCATTTATGAATGCACTCCTGTTTGAATTTACGGAACATAAAAAGGAAATACTGGATGCACGAAAAACAGGAATGAAACAACTCGATGATTCCAAAGAAATGATATTGACATGGAAACTGGATACCGCACACTATGATCTATTACCTTTTAAAGGCTATGCTGCAAAATACAAAGCAAGCAAAATCAGCGGTGAGCAAAGACTCTATTACGACGAGAAGGAACCTTACACTAAAAACATAAAATATTTCCGCTACAATGTGCCGGGAATCATGGTGCAAAAACCATCAGCATATCTCCTACCCTCTACATGGATTGCAGTACGAGAACGTTTAGAATGGAACGGTATCAAAATGCAAAAACTTACTGTTGATACAACTCTGGATGCAGAGGTTTATTACATCACCAATTTCGCCAACAGAAATCCCAAAATGCCATACGAGGGACACTATCTTCACACCAATGTGGAAGTACAAAAAAAGAAAGAGAAAATCACTGGACATAAAGGAGATTACATCATTCCAATCAGGCAGGAATCTCCTGAAGGAATAACAATGAACCAATACATTCCTGAAACACTGGAGCCGCAGGCAACAGATGCCTTTTTTGCATGGAATTTCTTCGATGGTATTTTGCAGCAGAAAGAATATTATTCCGATTATGTTTTTGAAGACATCGCCGATAGTATTTTAAAAAATGATCCCAAGCTGAAAGAGGAATTGGTGAACAAGAAAAATTCTGATGAAGCTTTCGCAAAAAATCCACGTGCGCAACTGGATTTTATTTATATGCATTCGAAATATTTTGAAGGAACTGTGAACAGGTATCCGGTTGTGAGAATATTTTAGGTGATTCTACAATAATTTCATCACTAATACCGGTAAGATCCCTCCGGGATGACAATTGCGAAAACTTAGTGATTACATCAGCGCTCTCTTAAAGGAGAGGGCGCTCGACAGAGGGGTGAGATAATAATCCGCGCATTGCGACAATCCGCAATCGAAAATCCGAAATCAAGACTATTCGTCCAGATAACTAAACCCAAGCCTTTTTCCGGTTTTGATGGAAGCATTGCCTTCAAGATTCAGTTTTTCAATTAAGGACATTTGATTTACTTCCTCAAAAGGAGGAGCAAAAAGATCAAAGTCAATCGCATTCAGCATTGCTGTCTGGATGATCAGCCTTACGGCTTCATCGTTGATCTCAAACTCTGAAAAATTATTATACAGGAAAGAAAACTGCCTTTTCCCCTGTATGAAAAAATGCCCTTCCTTGTTTACAAAAATCCGGGCAATCATATAACCCACGTCATTCATTCGATTATACTTTATGGAATCAGAAAGGAAATTATAGATCATGATCATGCCGCAATAAGAGCGCATGGGATCCTGGCGAATGTAGTCAGTCTTGAAAATAAAATGGTCCGCAGGGAAATTAAAAATATTGGTGTGCATCATAAAAACCAGTGTATCCCCCGAAAACTTCAATTGCGATTCAAAATCTCCGTTGTCGCGGTGGGA
>CAILMK010000406.1 GCA_903835275.1 uncultured bacterium
AATTCCGAATGTCGGAGGCGTAAAAATTACTGGTACACGACACAATAGTATTGATGGTTATGGAACCGTTAAGACTCCTTTTGGAACGTTTAATTGTGTAAAGGTTAAATCGGTTATTAAGGAAACTGATTCTGTTTTCGTCAATCTCCCTGCGGACAGGATTGAATATAAATGGCTGGCCAGCGGCGAGAAAATTCCTGTTATGGAAGTAGTGGTTTCAGCAGGCGGCCTTCTTAAACAGATATACTATAAAGACAGTGCGAGAAATATTAAAAGTCCTTTGGCTCCGCCTGTAAATTTTACTGTTAATGACAGCGTAGTTTATGTTGGTGATACCGTAAAATTCACAAACCAAACCACTGATATTTTAGGTATTTATTCTTACGCATGGACGTTTTCCCCGGGAACACTTTCATTTGTTGATAGTACCAGTAATAAGGTGCGTGAACCGCATGTTACATTTTCAGATACCGGACATTATTCGGTCACATTGGATGTAACTATTCCAGTGGTGAATATAAAAGGAACACGAACTAAAAATAATTATATATGGATTCGCGCTTTAGGGAAACCCGTTGCTGATTTTTATGCGGACCGTTTGAGTCCTTCCGTAACCAATACCGTACATTTTACAGATAATAGTTCCAACGCGCCGAACCAATGGCTGTGGTTATTCTCTCCCAATACCATAACATATATGAATGGGACGAATTCCACTTCTCAAAATCCTGATGTGCGATTTGATTCCACTGGAAAATACACTGTAACCCTCGTAGCATCCAACAGGATTGGAGCAGGTACAGTTACCAAAACGGATTATATCACTGTCTCTAAATCCGCGGGCATTGAAAGCATGGAAGAACTTGCTTCCTTTATTGAACTTTATCCTAATCCTGCCCTGGGAATTTTATATATTTCCACCGAGAAATTATCTACGGACAAGATATCTGAAATCAATCTGATAAATATGTTCGGACAAAAAATAGCAAGCATTCCAGTGCAGTATATTTCCTCTTCTATGTCTATTGATGTCAGTTCAATTCCGAATGGGAATTATATACTTCAAATGAACGGAAAGAAAGGGATTTACACTAAGAGGTTGGTGAAGGAATAAGCTTATTTTTTATCATCTGTTTCCCATTCACCGTTCCATGCTTTGCCATAGTCCGGAGTTTTGATGAGTTGCCAATAATCAGGGGGTGACTGATCGTTAAGGAATATTTTCCAATACAATTCCTTGGTCATGCTATCGTAATGAATATTCCTTTGGCGTGTTTGGAAAACATTCAGGAAACATAAAAATGACGCTACTACTATCAATGGTATTGCAGACCAGATCTTTTTAAAACAAACTTCCACCAGGCATGCGAGGGGAATGGAAAGAAGGACAAATGATTCAATAAATGCACGCAACCCGAAACTTCCTCCATACCACCAGCACCACCAGCTGAGGATGATCCAGGTATTTGCGAAAAGGAATAATATGAGTGCAAGGAGATATTGTGGTAACCTTCGGGCAACGAAAATAATTCCTGCTACCATAAGGAAAACCATGGGAGTGTAGACAAACAATCCTTTTCTATACCCGAATAATCCATCCATAAAATGCGGATGTTTGAAAAAGAAGGATTCCTGACCGTAGGCGTAAAATAAATAATGACCGGATACCAGATGCCAGTATAGGAATTGGGGAAGCATTATCAGGAAACATATTACACCTGTGATAATAATATTGAGCAGTTGGCTCTTGAGAAATAATAATTTTAGTCTGAATGTTTTCAGGTCAGTTATTCCATAGAATAGGGGTAATAAAATAATTATTCCATTGGTGGCACGGACAAGAATTATCAGTGTCAAACAAACCCCGGTAAGTAATGCAAATTTGAATTTTGGCCTGGAAAACCATTGTATAACCAACCAGAAAAATACTGCAAATAAACAGAAACTAAATGCATGGGACATGGCAGATTCAAAAGTGGTATAATAGGTCAGGTTTGTTCCGGCTCCAATGCATACCAGTGTAAAGGCGGTTACTTTTTCCGGAAAATAATGCAGCAAAACTTTTCTTAAAAAAAGAAGACCGATAAATCCGTATATCAATCCAGCCAGGTTTAATAATACCTGGTAGGGCGGTGATGTACCATCCTGTGGGTAGTTAAAAACTCCTGCAATTATGTGCGCTGTGAAGAAAAAAGGAGCGTACATTATTGACATCCCTATAGTCATCTTGGTAAATTTCTTTCCTATTGGGGAGGTGTTGATGTATAATTTTTTTGCGAAATAATCCGCAGAGTCTTTATTCTTATCTGCAAAATTTAAAAGCAGGTCATGCTTTATGAATACAGCCGGAAGGAATACATAATAATTGGCTACATCATAGGATATGGTATGGCTTTCCTTCCATTGATGACCGGATTTAGTCAACATAAATATTCCGCCCGCAAAAAGTAGAAATACTGTGAGAAGGGAAAGGGATATTTTTTTCATTGCAGGGCAAAAATACTAAAACATTTTTTCATCATTGTCTTTAAAGCAAAAGAGCAGTCCTTCAGGGACTGCTCTTTTGCTTTAAAGGATATTTTCGAGTTTACCTTTTATTTTCAAGATAATGGTTCAGGTCGTCCACGGAAGAACTGAAGTTGAAGGCATCGTTAATAGTATAATAATTGTCTTTATCCATAGTGTAGTCGTATGCAAATTTTGCAAAATCCAGTTTGTTTTCTTCAAAGCTGAATAGCCCCATGATTTCTTTTACCTGCCTGGAATTTATGCATTTTGCCTTTACAATTTGTTTTGCCACTTTCATTTTTTCTTCTGCAAATGACTGGTTGTTTATAGATGCCTTGGCAGTCTCAAAATCACCACGGCTCATTGCATACGTGCAGCCGCCATTTGCCGGGGGAGGTGGTATATTTGAAGGAGGTGCTACATAGCCGCCTGAAGAACTTGAAGAGGTTGTAGTAGTCGTAGTTGTGGTTGAAGTGGTTGTCCCGCCCATATTAGGATCCATATTTACATTCATATTGATATTGGCACCGTTAGGATCTGTAATACTCATACCGTTTGCGCCAACATTCATATTTATTCCGCCGGGAGCCGCTGAAGTTGTAGTAGTAGTTTGTTGAACGGTTGTATAGGTGGTTTCATTTGAAGGAGCTGGTGGAGGGGGAGTACCATCAGCCACGATTGGAGCTGTTCCATCAAAAAATGACCATGAAGAGCTGCGCAAAACGTATTTGCCATTCCCCTTTTGTTTGATCATATATGTGTATTGCCTGCATTGCTCGTAGCTCTGCGGATTTCTATAAGCCTTGGTTTGTATCCTGTCATCTATTGGCGGGATCTGATCATTTTCAAACAGGATCTTCACCTTGTACCACTCATTCATAAGTCCTGGTACCTTCACCCTCGAAACAGGAGCAGGATTTTGCCTTTCACCATCAATAATCAAGGTAAACTTTTCGCCGTTTTCTGCAAAGATCACAAGCTCGGTAGTGTTTTGTGCCCTGCCTGTAATATAACAACCAAGCATTATAAGCACCGTAAAAATCATCTTTTTCATCATACTGTTTTTGTTAATTGTTAGTTATTTTCAAATCTTTTTGCATTGAAATTCAAAATTCAGGTCTATTGAAGATGGTTTAAAATCGATTTCAAAAACCAAATATGAACTGCTTTACAAAGTTATCGTTTATACGATTACCGTGCCAATTTTTCGACAAAGCGGTAAAATTTTTGCGATATGGATGAATAACCGATTGTTTAAATTATTGATTTTCAATAAAATAATTTTTTTTAAGACATGAAAAAATATTGGATTGCTTTTGGAAGGATGGGCAATGAAACAGGTTTTGAAGCCGGTTTTGTCCGGAACAGGATAAAAAATGATACCTGTTTTTACTAAAAGAGTCCCATTTAGTAAATGTATAATTATAGGATGGAACCTATTATTTAGGTAGGCAAACAAAAGGTAGTTCAGCCAGCTTAACCAAAAGGCCAAGAAGATCTGAATCCTTCGTAAGGATCACATTTTAGAGATGAGAAGAAATATCCCTGATATTATAATGAAGCTTCGAGGTGCGAGGAAGTCTTGATGGAGTGCTCCAGAATCAGCTCAACACTTGTAGTGTTGGGATTCAGTTTCACGTTGTCCATTCTTGATTTTACTTCCACCATCTGGGAATACGCCACCTTGAGGGAAGGTGTGTTGTCCATCGCGTTCTCAATGAGCAATCTTTCGGATGTACTCACTTCATTGTAAATGTAACGGATCAGATCATCTTCAGTGTAAACTTGTTGCATAGGCGAACACTTTATAAATTTAGTTTTATCAAGTTCGTGTTTTTTACCACTTACACTTTTATAAACGCGCATACTGCAAGTATAATATATCCTGAAGCGGATTTTTTTGCAGAATGAGCGAAAAACTTACAAAGCACGCCGCATCAACCTACAAAACGATATTATGCTTTTCTATCAACTTGCGCATGTTTCCAAGTGCATAACGCATCCTCGCCAGGGCTGTATTGGTACTTACATTGGTAAGCTCCGCAATTTCCTTAAAGCTCAGGTTAGCGTAATTTCTCAGTACAAGCACCTCCCTCTGTTCAGGAGGTAATTTCTGGATAAGGTTTTTGACGATCTCATCCCTTTCTTCATGAATCATTTTGCGCTCCGCGCTTTCGTCTCCAAGAGGGATATACTTTAGAAAAGTTTCCCCTCCCTCAGAATTAACGATCTTCGGGAGCCGTTCCATTTTCCGGAAATAATCCCTGACGAGATTTGTTCCGATCTGTACAACCCAGGCTGCAAATTTTCCTTTTTCTTCGTACCGCCCGCTTCGCAGGCTGTTTATCACCTTAATAAAGGTTTCCTGAAAAAGGTCTTCAGCTAGCGCCCTGTCCTTAACCAAAACATAAAT
>CAILMK010000407.1 GCA_903835275.1 uncultured bacterium
TATGAAGGCTTTATTGACCATGACAGCAAAATTGGCTGCTATACCGAGCACCAGGTATTCGGACGTTACCAAAAATACAAAACAAAAAAAGCATACACCAAGAACCAGGCACTTACCCTAAAGGAACTGTATGAATTAAAACCCGGTGATTTCGTCACCCACCTTGATCATGGCATTGGCATTTTTTCCGGATTGGAAAAAGTGGAAGCAAACGGAAAAATTCAGGAAGCCATCCGCCTGAAATACAAAAGCGGGGACCTGCTGTATGTAAACATCCACAGTCTTCACAAGATAACCCGCTATACAGGACAGGAAGGCAAACCTCCCAAACTGAATAAGCTCGGCAGCAATACCTGGGAGAACCTGAAAAACAAAACCAAGAGCAAGGTTAAGGATATAGCGCGCGATCTTATTTTGCTTTATGCACAGCGCAAATCACAAACTGGTTTTTCATTCAACAAGGATACCTATTTGCAAACGGAACTGGAGGCATCCTTTATTTATGAAGACACTCCCGACCAGGGCAAGGCTACGATAGATTTCAAAAAGGATATGGAGGCCCCCTACCCTATGGATAGGCTCATTTGCGGCGATGTCGGGTTCGGTAAGACTGAAATAGCCATCAGAGCGGCTTTTAAAGCCGCTACAGACGGCAAACAGGTGGCAATCCTTGTCCCAACCACTGTATTGGCTTTGCAGCATTACAAGACCTTTACAAAGCGTTTGGAAGATTTCCCTGTTACGGTTGATTTCGTTTCAAGGTTTAAAACTCCGCAGCAACAAAAAGAAACCCTGAAAAAAGTTGCCGAAGGGAAAGTAGATATTCTCATTGGCACGCACCGTATCCTCAGCAAGGATATAAAATTCAAGGACCTCGGATTACTGGTGGTGGATGAAGAACAGAAGTTCGGCGTAACGAGCAAGGAAAAACTAAAGCAGATAAAAATAAACGTTGATACGCTTACACTGACCGCCACACCTATCCCCCGGACGCTGCAATTTTCACTGATGGGTGCGCGCGATATGTCGGTGATCAATACGCCGCCGCCCAATAGACAGCCGGTGCAAACACGCGTTGATATTTTTAACAAAGAAAGCATACGCGATGCAATAGATTTTGAACTGGCGCGCGGCGGACAGGTGTTTTTTGTACACAACCGCATCAAGGATATTTTTGAAATGGGCGATATGATCAGCGCGCTTTGTCCGCAGGCAAAAGTGGCTGTTGCCCATGCGCAAATGGAAGCGCAGAAACTCGAGGAACTGATGACTAATTTTGTGGAAGGATATTACGACGTTTTTGTTTCCACCAATATCGTGGAATCAGGGCTGGATATTCCGAATGCAAATACGATCATCATCGATATGGCGCAGAATTTTGGCCTGAGTGACTTGTACCAATTGCGTGGGCGCGTGGGACGCTCCAATAAGCGCGCATACTGCTTTCTTCTTGCGCCGCCTATGTCTGTAATGACGCCGGAAGCACGCAAACGCCTTGCCGCACTGGAAGAACATACGGAACTGGGCAGCGGATTTTTCATCGCAATGAAGGACCTTGATATCCGCGGAGCGGGAAATCTGTTGGGTGCGGAACAAAGCGGATTCATAGCTGAAATTGGATTGGAAATGTACCAGAAGATCCTGCAGGAAGCCATGCACGAATTGAAGCACGATGAATTCCAGGGATTATATACAGAGGAAGATCGTTTCTTCAAAAAAGAAACGCAAATGGAAACGGATATGGAAATCCTGATTCCGGACATATATGTAAGCTCCATCAATGAGCGATTGAATTTATACAACCGCATCAATGACCTGGAAACGGAAGAAGCATTATTGCTTTTTGAAGAAGAGCTGGAAGACAGGTTCGGCGCTATTCCGTTCCCGGTAAAGGAATTAATAAACAGCGTACGACTGAAATGGCAGGCAGAAAAATTCCATATTGAAAAAATATCATTGAAGCGCGGCAGGATGCGCACCTATTTTTCGCATAGGGAAGATCCGAAATTTTTCCAGTCAGATGATTTCGGAAAAATAATCAATTACGTGCAGAAATTCCCGACGCGATGCAAATTGCAACAGGAAGAAACCGGCCTGATGTTCCATGTAGGAGAAATAAAATCCATCAACCAGGCGCTGAAGATTTTTGAGGAAATAATTGGAGAATAAATTTGAATGTCCGCCGTGGTGGAACAGATTTAAATGATTGCAGAGATTTCACGGAATAAAAAAAGCCGTTAATAGCTTCGGCTATTAACGGCTTTTAA
>CAILMK010000408.1 GCA_903835275.1 uncultured bacterium
AAATACTAACTTCTTTTTCTACTATGCTAGGTTTTCTAATTAAAGGTTCATTAAAATTTACACTATTTCCCTGAACACCATTTGTTAAATATTTGGCTAAATTATATACATCGAATTCATAATTTTTGTAAGCCAAATCTTTCAAAACATATTGTTGTCTTTCAGGAGGATATTTATCAAATTGTATTTTGTATAATTCCTTCAATTCTTCAATCTGTACATTTTCAGGTTCACTAAGCAACCGTCTTTTAATTTCATTTGGCATATTTGAAAAAATATAATTTAAATAAGGTGAATCAAATCGCGGTTTAACATTAATAGTTCCATCCGGCTGAACTTCTTTTACAAGGTTTTCAATAGACTCATCTGGTGACTGGGGTAAAGCAGCATATTCAGGAGAATTTGGTTCATAAGATGCATAGTCAGAACCTTCCTGTTCCAACGTGCTTTCACTTTCAACTAAATCACTTTCATCTGGCAAAATTGGGTTTTCATTTGGAAAAATATTCAATCTCTTTTCAGCTTGTAATTTGTATTTCATATTGGCAACATAATCAGGAATTACATCCTTAGGTGATTTGTCAACTTGCAACAATTTACTAATATTATTAGAATAGCTCATTCCTAATAATTTATCCACATTATCATCCGTAATTATTCTCATTTGTATATTCATACACTGTAATTCCTGTATTAATAGTTTAAAAGAATATGGAATTCTCAGAATGCTAAAAGACCTGCCAAATTTAGATATATTTTTAATATTCATAGAACCATCTGGGTTTGTGTGAAAGTTAATAGGTCCATCCGCATAAGGACTCAAAAACAAGTTTCGCGCTTCATTATAAATTGCAATTGCGCCTGTTTTATTGCAAATTGCCATATAATATTCGTCTCCTCTTACTAAAAATGACTCATTCAAAAAATACGACATTCCGTGCGCCAAAACACCATCGCGTTCCATCTCTCCAATACGCAACCCACCATCATTCGCTCTTCCTTGAACCGCTTGTCTTGTTAAAAATGTATTGGGTCCTCGAGCACGATAATTAATCTTGTCCTTTACCATGTGTTTTAAACGCATATAGTAAGTAGGTCCAATATAAATATTTGCCTGCAGTTGTTCACCGGTCATGCCATTATATAAAAGCTGATTTCCGCTTGAATGAAATCCTTGTTTCGTCAATAAAGGTCCATATACACTATAATTGGGTCCCTTTACTTGAAATGCGGTGCAGTCACCATAAGCACCATATAAAGCACACACTTTTCCAAATAAACTCTCTACAATTTGACCAATTGTCATACGAGACGGAAGAGCATGCGGATTAATAATTAAATCGGGGCGAATTCCGTCCGCGGTAAATGGCATGTCTTCCTCTCGTAAAA
This sequence comes from uncultured bacterium, assembly GCA_903835275.1. Taxonomy (GTDB): domain Bacteria; phylum Bacteroidota; class Bacteroidia; order CAILMK01; family CAILMK01; genus CAILMK01. The sequence goes on from CAILMK010000408.1 coordinate 1,390, forward strand.
TGAGACCAAGCGTACCTTTTTGTCCCGCGCGGCTCGCCATTTTGTCACCAATTGCAGGCAGCCTTTCTTCTCTTACTCTTCCTTTTGCAATATTAAATCCTTCTTCACCCTTTGTAACAAAAGATTTATCCACGAATCCAAGCTGCCCCTTTTTAGACTTGACAGAATCGTCAATCCACGCCTCTTTGCTTTCCAAATTACTAATAATTTTACCAATAGATTGCTTCCTAGTAAGGTCATCTTTAACAATTTTCAAGGTGAATGGCTGTAACGTAGAATGTAAATATAATAGAAGTTCTGTTGGCAATACAGTTATGTTTCTAGATAAGCCA
>CAILMK010000409.1 GCA_903835275.1 uncultured bacterium
AAAGGAATATTGCCGTGCTTTTTCCTCGGCATATTTTCCACTTTATTTTCCAGCATTTTGAACCCTGCTATCACTTTCGTCCGCGTTTCCTCGGGAAGAATCACTTCATCAATGAAACCTCGCTCAGCAGCCTTGTATGGATTCGCAAACATTTCCTGGTATTCGTCCACTTTCTCCTGCAGTTTTGCTGCTTTATCCGTCGCCAATGTTATTTCCTTTTTGAAGATAATTTCCGCTGCTCCTTTAGCACCCATAACAGCAATTTCTGCAGTAGGCCAAGCAAAGTTCAGATCGCAACCAATGTGTTTTGAATTCATCACATCATAAGCTCCACCGTATGCTTTACGGGTGATAACAGTTATTCGCGGAACAGTAGCCTCTGAAAATGCGTACAATAATTTCGCGCCATTCTTAATTATACCATGCCATTCCTGGTCAGTCCCCGGAAGGAATCCAGGTACATCTTCAAACACCAGTAATGGAATATTGAAGCAATCACAGAAACGTACAAAGCGCGCCCCTTTCATAGAGGAATTATTATCCAACACTCCTGCAAGATATGCAGGTTGGTTGGCAACGATTCCAATACTTCTACCAGCTATACGTGCAAAGCCGACAACGATATTCTCTGCATAATCCTTATGAACTTCAAAAAATGTTCCTGCATCAATCGTTCCTTCAATTACCTCGCGCATGTCATACGGTTGATTTGGATTTTGAGGAATGATCTTGCTTAATCCCGCACGCCCCTCATCTTCTGCAGGGAAATACTCCACCATCGGAGTTGTTTCCTCACAATTTTGCGGAACGTAAGAAAGAAGTTTTTTGATATTTTCTATACACTCAATTTCATTGGCACAAGAGAAATGTGTAACTCCGCTTTTTGTAGCATGTGTTGTTGCTCCGCCGAGTTCCTCAGAAGTCACTTCCTCATGCGTGACGGTTTTCACAACGTTTGGACCGGTTACAAACATGTATGATGTATTCTGCACCATCATAATGAAATCTGTCATGGCAGGAGAATATACTGCACCACCTGCACACGGACCCATGATCGCGGAGATCTGTGGAATCACACCGGATGCGCGAACATTCCTGTAGAATATATCTGCATAACCCGCCAGTGAAACCACGCCTTCCTGGATACGCGCACCACCGGAATCATTCAAACCAATTACGGGGGCGCCGTTTTTCATCGCCATATCCATGATCTTGACAATTTTTTCAGCAAACGTTTCAGAAAGAGATCCACCAAATACAGAGAAATCCTGGGAGAAAACATAAACGAGCCTGCCGTGGATAGTACCATAACCCGTCACTACTCCATCGCCCAAAACTTTTTGTTTTTCCATTCCGAAATCAGCAGAACGGTGCATCACAAACGCACCAATTTCATTGAAGGAACCTTCGTCTACTAAAAAATGAATACGCTCACGAGCAGTAAGTTTTCCTTTTTTATGCTGATCCTCCAGACGGGCTTTTCCACCGCCTTCAAGAGCCTTTTCACGAAGTGAAAGTAATTTTTCTATTTTATCCATTCTAAAAATATTCTAAAATATTATTATCGTTAAAAAGTGGTCATTATATATCATGACCCTGCAAAGCGTCATTCATTCTCATAAATACCTGCAATCTCCTCTGTCATTTCAAGATTATGATATACATGTTGCACATCCTCGTCGTCCTCCAAAAGATCTATCACCTTGATTGCTTTCTTCGCATCTTCAAGGTCGAGGTTTTTATGAACGCGTGGAATACGTTGCAGGGAAGCGCTGTCAATTTCAATTTTCAATTCGCGCAATCTCTTTTGCAATGAACCGAAATTTTCCCTGGCAGTTGAAATCGTAACCATTCCATCTTCTAATTCAATATCCTCCGCACCTGCATCAATAACTTCAAGTTCCCATTCATCCCTGCTTATTTTCGGTTCAGGAAAACTGATGATTCCCTTTTGTTCAAAAATAAAATCGTTTGTTCCGGGGTTAACAAGTTGTCCATTATATTTACCGAGTATATGACGAATGTTTGCCACTGTCCTGTTGGTATTATCAGTGGCACATTCAATCACCAATGCTACTTTTCCATTTGTAACTGCCTCATAGGTTAATTCCGTATAAGTAGTAGCGTCAGATCCGCTTGCTTTCTTGATTGCGCGTTCAATATTTTCCTTGGGCATATTGCTGCTCTTTGCAGACTGTATTGCTGCATACAAACGTGCATTCCCATCAGGATCCGGTCCACCCAGTTTCACTGAGACCTGAATCTCCTTTATTATTTTGGTAAAAATGGATGAACGCTTGTTATCGTTCGCGCCCTTCTTACGCTTTATTTTCGACCACTTTGAATGTCCAGACATTTTGATTTCGGATTTGAAATTACCGTATTCAGCCTATG
>CAILMK010000410.1 GCA_903835275.1 uncultured bacterium
CTTGAGGAAAAAGTTGAAATAGCGAAGGAATATCTTGTTCCCAAACAAAAGGAATTGCATGGTTTGAAGAATAAGGATTTCAAAATAAAATCCGATATGATCGAAAAGATCATTGATGAATATACCCGTGAATCAGGAGTACGTTCGCTCGAGAAGAAAATTGCTTCTCTGGCACGTGCAAAGGCAAAGGATATTGTTGTCGGAGATACTCACAATGCTGAAGTTGATGCTGCAGAAATTGAGAAAGTCCTCGGCCCGAAAATATTTGAAAGGGAAATTTTCAGCGATAATGATATTGCGGGCGTCGTAACAGGCCTTGCATGGACATCAGTTGGCGGAGATATTTTATATATCGAAACGAATCTTAGTCCCGGTAATGGAAAACTAACCCTAACAGGTAAACTCGGGGAAGTAATGAAGGAATCCGCATTGACGGCTCTTTCCTACCTCAAATCCCAGTACAAGACATTCAATATAGATCCCAAGGCGTTTAATAACTGGGACCTGCATATTCACGTCCCTGAAGGTGCCGTTCCCAAGGAAGGTCCTTCTGCGGGTGTAACGATGCTTACAGCCCTTGCCTCTGCCTATACACAGCGCAAAGTGCGCAAGGGCATAGCAATGACCGGGGAGATCACCCTGCGCGGTTCTGTGCTTCCGGTAGGAGGTATCAAGGAGAAGATCCTTGCTGCAAAGCGTTATGGCATTAAGGAAATCGTTCTTTGCGAACAAAACCGCAAGGATGTACTCGACGTCAAGGAAACCTATCTTGAAGGCTTAAGCTTCCATTACGTAAAGACCATGAAAGAAGTGGTGGAATACGCATTGCTTCCTGAAAGGATCACCAATGCCGTAAATGTTAACGAACCTGATTTTACCCTCAACGGAAACGGCAAGGATCACGCAAAAGACAACGGCAAAAAGAAGATGAAGAATACAATGATAATGTAATACAATTTTAGATTTAGCGATTTAAGATTTACGATTGAAAATAAAAAAAGTCCGCAGGAAACTGCGGACTTTTTGTTTTCAGTCCATGACAAACCTCGTAGGTTTTCAAAACCTACGAGGTTTTTTGGTTCCAGCAGAGTCTCTGGAAGCCTGGCATTTTGTGTTTGGAGAGGACTCTGCGTTGAACCTGCATGATATTTTTCTAAAAACTTCCAGTTTTTACGCCCCCATTTTTAGGGTTTTCTGCTGTTTGAGTACTCCAGTCCCGTATAATTATTGTTTTTTTACTAAAAAGCTTTTTGCATCCTTTTAGGGATTTGCAAAAATCAATAATCAACTCAAATGTGCCTCATGGATCAATTATGAAGGACTAAAAAATGCCCTTTACTTTGAACCATTAAATTATTTAAAATTATGAAAAAGCACATTATCGTACTCCTCGGCATCACAGCAGTAATTCTTTCATCAGGTTATATGCATACATTCACACATGCAGTCGCCTGCTACTTCAATGATGGACTTTCCGGCGCATCGGATTTCAAAAACATGCTAACCTTCGGACGCATATAAATAAAAATGGAGCAGGTATTTATCTGCTCCATTTGTTCTGTATTATTATCGTGCCGGGATATTTCAACCCCGGCACATTTTTTATTCTTTCACAAACTTCAATTGACTAACATTTTTTGCATCATGCAATTGAACATAATATACACCGGCAGGAAGCGCTTCAATATTCAAAGTCGCCTTTGTTGCATTCGTGATTTTTCCACTGGTAAGTGTTTGTCCGAGGGTATTTATTACCTCATAGTTTGAAAACAATGTCCTGTCCGATTCTATATTGAGAATATTTGAAGCAGGATTTGGGAAGATTCTGATATCTGCTTTATTCATAGCCTGGTCTTCAATCCCCGAATAAACAAATGTATCGCAAACAAAATCATTGTGCGGATTCTTATCAACGTGCTGGTTTGGCGAGCATGTATAAGCACAAACTTTAAACACCGCATCTGCTTTTACGTACTGTTGGTAGTAAAATGTACCGAGGGTAAGTCTGGCCGTATCACCCGGCGCAAGGTTCATGCCTGTAAAGGCAATTTCCGGATCAGTACTGGTACAAAAAGTACCCGTGCTTCCATCGGTATAGGCGGAAAAATTTTGCACCGTAGTGGTGCCGTAATTTTTTACCACTACGTCCAGGTCAAGTTCATTAAGTATTCCGCTACCGGTATTATTAAAGGAGCTGAATTTTCCGGGGATGATCCTAACTATTCCGATATCATCTGCAAGTGGCAAGGTATTTATTGCCGTATCTGTTACCAGTAATTCAGTTCTCATTTGCTGGTCATCCGTCATATCAGTCCCTGCAATAGCTAAAAGATTGGTATAGGCAAGAATTACATTTGCGGTGGTGATGCGCTGAATGGTTTTATGGCTAAGAAGATGCAGGGACATATCGAATTTTAATAAAACACTCATGCTGTCACTATAACTTCTGCGTCCCGTACAATAAATGTTTGTTCCGTTGGATGCAATATCATATAGATCTATCAACGATGCGCCATATACATAAATATTAATAACCTTCACACCGCTATCTATGAGAATAATAGTGTCATTCTGCAATACGGCGAATAAGTTATTGCCCAGGTTTTTTACATACTGGTTGGAAAGTTTTCTACTCCAGATAATTTTTGAATTATTATCCGTTTTAATGAGAAGATCCCTCGATGCAAGTAACCTGTCGCCATTATTCAGGACGAAAATATCAGCGAAAAAATCGGTCGAGATACTGTCCTTTTTTATATCACTTCCATTGCCAGGGTCAATAGTGTTTATTGTACCTCCATTGGTAACGAGCAGATTGTTTTTTGAATCGAATGTAAATCCGCCGTGATCATAGCCCGGACTTGCCTGGTTGAAAAATATTTTTCTCTCCCATAATAGTTTCAGATTTTTATCGAATTTGTAAACGATATTGACATTATCAACGATAATATCACAGTGTATGAAGAAATTTGCAAGGGCATAAATATTCCCTGCAGTATCAGTCAGCAACTTTGCAATATGCCCAATGTCCGTAGAATCAAAATTGAAATTTTCCGTGGCTTTGAGAATTCCTTTTTTATCGAGCAGGCTTAACCGTGAATGGCCGTTCAAAAAATTATTGGAGCGATCTATCGTTTCACCGATCACCCACCCACTGTCTTTGGTCATGACCAGGGAACGTGGATAGCTGAAATTAGCAATCGATGACCGGAAAGTGTTTTGTGCATTTGTACATGTGATGCCAAAGGCAAGACAAGATAGTATTAGCAAATATTTTTTCATGGTAATTATTCCTTAACAAACTTCAATTGACTGACATTTTTTTCATCATGCAATTGAAGATAATATACACCCGAAGGAAGCGTCTCAATATTCAAAATAAAAGATGAAACATTGCCGGATTTACCTGAAAGGATGGCTTGCCCAAGGGTATTTATAACTTCATAATTTGCATTAAAGTTTTCCTTCGCACTGATATTTAAAATTGTATTTGCAGGATTTGGGTATAGCTGGATGCTTAAAGGATTGTTGGCGGGAGTTTCAATTCCGGTATAAAAGAAAGTCTTGCATGTGTAATCATTGTGTGGGTTTTTATCTACAGTGCCGTTAGGGGAGCATGTATAGGCGCAGACTTTTATGGCCATGCTTGAAGGGATTGAAAAAGTAAATTGGGAGAATCCACCAAATTTCAATGCGATAGTATCACCGGGAGCAAGATTGAGATTTTTGTAAGATATATTTGCGTCCGTCATAGTACAATTAACTGAGAAGCTTCCA
>CAILMK010000411.1 GCA_903835275.1 uncultured bacterium
ATCAATTAAACTATCTATGCTGGTAATGAGCATAGGTATTGCCTCTTTAATGTCATGTAAAAAAAAGAATGACGGTGGCACTACCACGCCCCATGTTGCAAAATGTTATCTGGCAAATGTGTATTCGGACGGGAAAAAATATGCATCTTTTATTTACAATAATGCTAACCTGATTACAGAAATTGACAGTTATGATTCGACCGGTAAAACAGTTTGGGGGTATACTAAGAATAAGTATTCCGGAAACCTTATAACCGAACAGGATTATTATGATACGACCGGAAATTTTGCGAATTATGAAATGTACGTTTATGATAACAATAATAATATCATAGCGGATCATTCTTTCAAGGCAGATGGTACGGAAAATTACAGGACCTATTATACCTACGCAGGAGGAAACGTAGTTGCGGACACTTCTTATTCTGTATATTTTGATGTAAATAACCTTACTACTACTGTTTCACTTCAAGGGTGTAATGTGTATACATGGACCGGCGGGAATGTTAGCAGTGTGAAATACTATACTTATGATAAGTACGCCATGTCATTTTCTTTGCAAAGTACCGATAATTTTCAATACGACAAAAATGCGAATGCTTTTTATGGCATTTTTAATGGCTTGTTCGATCCCATTAGCTTAAGTTCTAATAACTACATAAATATAACTAAAGTAAATCCAAGTGGTTCCTGGTATACATATTATTCAAGCACCCTTGAATATAATAGTAGCGGTAATCCAATAAAAGAAACAATTTATTCATGGTCCAGTAAGCAGGTGGATACCTACGATTATTTGTGCAAATAAGATTTGATGTTAATGCACAATAAAAAAAAGGGGCTTGAAGGCCCCTTTTTTTATTCCAGGAAGTAGAACAGTATTTTAATTCTTGATAATGTAGTTTAGTTTGATCCGGATGTCATTTTTTACAAATGGTCCGGTATTGTACAAATACGTTTTTACCTGTGGCGCATTGTCAAGTGGCACCATGCGGATTGCTTCCCTGAAATCCTGGTTGATTATTTTCAGCTCATCAAATAATTGGGTTGAAATATTATCTGCATTTTCAAAGTGCTGAATCCCCTCTTTCATTTCCAGGTTAATAATCAGTTTTTTGTTTGCCTCGGTATCTTCAAAGGTTTCTATGGAATAGGCATGTACGTTTTCACTTAGTAGAGGAATTCTGTAAATGATCTCCTGAATATCCGAAGGGCTGATTTTGCTGCCGAAATATGCAACAGCCATATCCGCCCTTCCATAATGGAATAACAAAGGAAGGTCACTTACGGGTTTGCCAAGGATTTCCGGGTCTATATTGAATTCTTTTAATATTTTCCATAATTCCGGTAGCCGGACAACATGTCCCAGGTCATGAATGTTATAGCGAATCTTCGGCGCAATATAATTAGGTCGGGAAATGGTAATGATGAGTTCGCCCTCCACATTATTTTCAATGTAAAAATCCATCGGATTATATTGGAATATCATAGGCAAGGTGCCGGAATGTTGCGTTATTTTTTTTGCAAGAGACTCATTCTCCCTGAGCAGTCTGCGGAGCGCAATAGTGAAATCATTTTCATAGGCAATATTAAGTTCAAGGTCAGAAGCTCCATAAGACCCATAAATTTTCCTTATGCCTTTATTAATCAGGTAATCCCTCATGGATTCCGTCATTCCTTCGCCGCCATAAATGATAGTTATTTTGTATTGTTTCCAATCTATATCTGCACTGTCCAGCAATGATTTCAAAAACGGCGGATAACCCATAATAATATAGTTATGTTCCGTCCCAAAATATTTGAGCGTATTCTCGATCTTTTTAGCATCAGGCCCAAGGGATTTCAACTTTGATATTTTTACAAATGCCATCGTTACATTTACGCCTGTTGCCCAGGGACCCAGTGCAAATGCATTAATAATAAACAGAGGCTCTTTCCCGAGCAACCCTCGCAAACCGAGAGATAACATATCCTGGTTTTGTTTTCGTTCTTTCGATCCGCGGACCCAATTGGTGGGAATGCCGCTGCTACCGGACGACTCATCTATTACAACTCCTTCCTCGGGCATTTTGCCATTAATGCATCTTTCATCAATGCCATATTTCTTTACATAGGTTTCTTTGTCGGATACAGGTATGGATTCAAATTCAGATGAAGATGTAAAATTATTTTTAACCAGAAAATCCTTGTAAGCGGGAACCATTTTTTTTGCACGGCTAAACTCGAGCGTGGCTTTACGTTTTCCCAAATTCCACCGGGCATTTTCAAAACCGGGCATGAATAGCAATTTTGCGGTCGCTTCATTCAGGAACATATATTTCCTTGCAAATGCGAGCAAGTTCAGGAATGGAAACATGAATAGTTTTTTCATATAAAAACATCATTTACATCGAGTCTCAAACTATGCGGTGGTTCTTTACTATATCCGAAACGTGCAAGAAGCCATAATGGCTGCACTCCTTCATCGTAATTTAGTTTTTCTTTCAGGCGTGCGTGTGAATCTTTATTGGTGATTACAGATCCGAAAGGGTGCATATATAAATTATGCTTTGCCATTACAAGCCACCAACGGGTCATTGCCTTACCGGCGCTTACCCAATCGACAGGGTTTGCAAATGGACCACTAAGCCAGCCTACAGTAGCTGTGCCTCGCATTTCATGTACGTATGCTTTCGATAGTATTTTCTTTTTATATCCGTGGTTATATCTTTCGTGATGATGAAAGAATGCCGTCATAAGCCAAGCAGGGAAATGCATACAATAATACCACAAGCCGTCTTTTTTATCACGGGCTTCCTTGTCTGAAAAACGGATCCAGTGTTCAAGCTCTGTTCGTGTTTTTTCATTTTCAAGATCTGAAAAGAGCGTATCGCGGTTCAGTTCCAATACCCAGTCCACCATTGTTTTTTCAGAACTTGTATTAAAAGTATGGCCCAGGCCTTTTACGGCATCCTGCATTTCTATAATTACCTCTACCGGGACTGCATTACCATTATAATGTAGCCGTGAAGTTCTGCGGGTTTTAATAAGTGATTTATCAAATAGTGGCTTGACATCCGAAGGGATTAGTTTTACAGAAGCAAAATGTCCATAATCATGTAAGGAAGCATCCAATGGTTTATAATCATATTTTACATCGAGGATATAACCGGAATTCGCGGCAACAATAGACAATGTTTCTGTAAATATGCTCATAGCAATCGTCATGAATGCACTCGTATAATCTGAATAGGGGATAAGTCTTTGCGGGTCATAAAATATTTCTGCTTCAGTTTCAGAAATTATCTTTATTTTCCAGGGTTGAATGTTATGTGGCGATGGTGCCCAATGCGCGTAATCAAGCAGTGGTAGCCATATCTTTTTTACATCTTCGCCAGATGTTTTTTTGAGAAGTGCAAACATTTTCAGGGGTTGCAATATCAATGCACCTGTAGCAAGCAA
>CAILMK010000412.1 GCA_903835275.1 uncultured bacterium
ATGCAGCTCGAAACACAGATCATTCACAGTATCCCTGTAGACGAATTAACCGGGGCAATTTCGGTTCCCATTTACCAGACTTCCACCTATGTACAGGAGGCTCCCGGTGTACACAAGGGATTTGATTATTCACGTACCAATAATCCAACGCGCCAGGCATTGGAAAACCTTGCCGCAACACTTGAAGGCGGACACGCAGGATTTGCTTTCGCCAGCGGACTTGCCGCTATTGATGCGGTTGCCAAATTATTGAAATCAGGAGATGAAATCCTTGCCGTAGATGATATCTATGGCGGTGCTTACCGCATCTTCACACATGTGTACAGTAAGTTCGGTATTACTATTAAATACGTTGATACTACCCGCGTTGAAAATGTGGTGGATAATATCACCGAAAAAACACGTTTTGTTTGGCTGGAAAGTCCTACCAATCCTACACTCAAGATTTCCGACATCGCGGAAATTGCAAAGGTAGCACACGCCAATAATGCATTGCTTATAGTGGATAATACATTTGCATCCCCGGCATTGCAACAACCGCTTGCCCTGGGTGCGGATATCGTGATCCACAGCGCCACCAAATATCTGGGTGGCCACTCCGACCTGATAGCAGGCCTGGTGATCACCAAATACAAGGAACATAGTGAGCAGATCAAGTTCATCCAGAACGCGTCTGGGACGATCCTGGGCCCCTTTGATTCATGGTTGGTGATACGCGGCATAGAAACGCTCAGCATACGTGTTGAGAAGCATTGTGCCAATGCGCTGCAGATCGCTCGTTACCTTGAATCCGAGGGCGCGATTGAAAATCTTTATTATCCGGGATTGGAATCTCACGTCAACCATGAGGTTGCCAAAAAACAAATGAGTGGGTTCGGCAGCGTGATCTCATTCTCATTAAAGGATAATACCATTGCCGCCGCGGAGGCTTTGGTTACTTCTACCAAATTATTCAAACTGGCGGAAAGCCTGGGTGGAGTGAAAAGCCTTGTGTGCCATCCCGCGCAAATGACTCATAAATCCATTCCTGCGGAGCAGCGCCAGGCAGCAGGTGTTGCCGATAGCCTGATCCGCCTGAGTGTGGGACTTGAAAATGCACAAGATCTTATTGAGGATTTGCAGCAGGCTTTTGCAGCAGTTAAAACTAAAAAAGAAAAAGTTACCGCATAAAAATAACGGTCATTGCGGGGAAAATCCTCGTTTTTGAGGGCAGGGGATTTTTGTTATTAGTATTTTCCGACAGGCAGATCCAATGAACCCGCAATGATTAATTTTTTCATAAGGAATGGCAAACTATCTTGAATATGAATTCAGGGATTCAGAGGATCTGGTAAGCACCTTTGATGAACTACCTTTATGGTCGGCTCCCTTCGGAATGCTTTTATTGCAAAACGTACCGATGAGTGCAGGAATGAAAGTGCTCGACATTGGAACAGGTACCGGGTTTCCGCTTTTTGAATTCGCGGAGAGACTGGGAAAAACCTGTAAATGTTATGGGTTGGATCCCTGGAAAAATGCCATCGCAAGGGCCAAGAAAAAGATCATCGATTATGATGTATCCAATGTGGAAATAATTGAAGGAAGCGCGGAAGAAATTCCTTTTGATGCGGAAACTTTTGATTTGGTTATTTCCAACCTGGGCATTAATAATTTTTCTGATCCGGAAAAAGTATTTGCAGAGTGTTACAGGGTATTGAAACCGGGAGGAAAGTTTTGCATATCTACTAATATTGAAGGGCATTGGGAGGAATTTTATAAGATATTCCTGAAAACATTATTACATACCGGTCTAAAGGATTGTATTGAAAAACTGGACAGGCATATACAACATCGCGGAAATAAAAATTCATTATTAAAGCTCTATGAAGATGCAGGCTTTAAACTGAATAATGTGGCAGAGGATATTTTGGAAATGCGCTTTCTCAATGGAACCGCATTCCTTGATCATCACTTTATAAAACTGGGCTTTTTAGGATCATGGAAAGAAATAATACCGGAAGAAAAGCAAATAACTTTTTTTACAAGCCTTGAAAAGAAGCTTAATGAAATTGCAGAAAAACAAGGAGAATTGAAATTTACTGTTCCTGTCATTTATATGGAAGGGATTAAACATACTAATTAAAAATTGCAAATGAGAAATCACATAAAACTTGGAGTATTCGGATTCGGTTGTGTAGGGCAGGGTCTCTATGATGTATTGAACAGGACGCATGGGATAAAAGCGGAGATTGTGAAGATTTGCGTGAAGAACAGGAATAAAACGCGTCGCTTGCCGGAGGATGTTTTTACCTATGATAAGGATGAATTATTAAATAATCCGGATATCAATGTCATCGTAGAATTGATCGATGATGCCGATGCCGCGTTTGAAATTGTTTCAACAGCATTGAGAAACAGAAAGGCTGTTGTAACTGCCAATAAGAAAATGATCGCTGAGCATTTTGAGGAACTGTTCCAGTTACAGCAGGAGTATGGAGTTCCGCTATTGTATGAGGGGGCTTGTTGTGCAAGTATTCCAATTATCCGTAACCTGGAAGAGTATTACGACAATGATCTTCTCAATAGCGTGGAAGGAATTTTCAATGGTTCCACCAATTATATTCTCACAAAAATATTCCGCGAGAATCTGAATTTTGCAACAGCATTAAAAGAAGCACAGGAAAAAGGATTTGCTGAAAGCGATCCGCGCCTCGATGTGGAAGGCTTTGATCCCAAGTTCAAACTTTCCATAGTACTTACCCATGCCTTTGGTATATTTATCAAGCCAAAAGATATTTTCCATTACGGTATTCAGAATCTTTCCGAATTTGATATTCGCTATGCACGTGAAAAAGGCTACAAGATAAAACTCGTTGCTTCGTGCAGGAAAATAGAGGATAAGATCTATGCGGCAGTTTTGCCCAAATTCGTCCGTCCTGATGATAAATTATACAATGTGGATTTGGAATACAATGGAATTACCATAGAGAGTATTTTCTCCGAAGACCAGTTCTTTGCTGGGAAAGGTGCTGGCAGTTACCCGACCGGTTCAGCGGTGCTTTCCGACATTTCCGCATTGACGTACGGCTATAAATACGAGTATAAAAAATACTTCCAGGAAAATTCACTGGCACTGGATAACAATTTTGCGATAGATGTTTTCGTTAGGTATAAACAGGGCGAGATACTTCCCGCTGAAGATTTCATAACTGTTAAGGAAAAATACAGTTCAGCAAAAGATTCATATCTGATAGGCAGTATTTCTTTGGCCTCCCTTGCAAAAGCAGATTGGCTGCGCAGGGATGATGTAAATATTATTCTTCTTCCGGAAGCCATTCCGCAGGAGATACAAGTTTTGGAACAAATAGGTGTATTAGTATAAAAATGTTCTCGACGATGTTTTCATGAAAAGCGGCAGGATGTATATCCTGCCGTTTGTTTTTTATTCCACATACTTTAACAACTTCTCCTTCCCACCGGTTTTCTTAAGTTCTGGTTCCCCTATGGTCTTTATCTGCTTCATGTTTTTTGGTTTTCCATCACCGGAACCCGGAAAGAGAATATAAATGACTCCATCATCTGCTCCACCATTACGTGGACTGGAATTTATTCCAAGTGCTTTCGCCAGTTCAATAGAGCCTTCGCCGATCTTGTTTTTCGGACCGATATCTGCAAAGATGGCATAACAGGCAGAATCGTTTTTTGTATTTATCACCAAGGCGATGTCCCCTAATTTCATCCCACTATCGGATAGAATAGGAGGCAGGACTATGTAGGGAATTTTTTCAGCATCAATATATCTGGCAGGATCGTCTTCATTTTTTGTTTTATCCTGAAGGGAAGTAATGGAAATATAAAATCCCGGTGCGGGGCAGGTATCGCTTTGTATCCATGGAATACCTTTGCGGGTATAAATTCCAAACCAATGCCCGGGGGAACCGGCGTTGCCCAGTGCATTCAATCCGGAATCGCAGGGATTGTACGCATGCGGAGAACCATCGGCATCAATGGCCATTCCGGATGTATAAGCAATTATTTTACTGTCATGCATTGAATCATACCGGGTCCAAATTTTAATTTGTTTGATTTGCATCAAGAGTCTCTTATCGCATGGTTTCCCAAACACGCCCATGTTCGAAAACACGAGCAATGAAATACTAATACAAGCTTTGAGCACGTTTATATTCATAATTAGGAAACGTAAAAACAGAGTACAAGTATATAAATTATTATCAATTCGGCTATCATTTTAGAATTTAGTTCGCCGCGGTGAATGTAATTTAGGATTTTCCTTTATATTTGTCATAGGGAAATGGAAATTAGAAAAATGAAACAGGCAAGGCTTTTTGCATGGCTGTTCGCAGTTTGTCTGCTTTTAAGCAGTTGCGGCGCAATTCATGATGCGCGCGTGAGAGAGAATTCTAAAAAAAAATCTACGAATACTGCTTCACACAAAACAAAACATTCTACCAGACAGGATACCCCAAAAGAAGTTCCACAGGAGGAGCGGCATTATTCCACAGTTGGTGTCATTTCCAAATACGAACAAATCATCGGGATCAGTATTCCGGATAAAAGTGCGCCTTTATATGGCTTTATAGACCGCTGGATAGGGGTTCCCTATTGTTATGGGGGCATGACTTTGAAGTGTACCGATTGCTCAGGTTTTGTTATGAGCCTTTTTAAGGATGTGTATAACAAAGATCTTCCGCATATTGCAGAGAAACAATATGATTTATGTCATAAAGTGAAAAAGAAAAACCTCCGGGAAGGCGACCTTGTTTTCTTTGATACCGAGAAAGGAAGTTCTTCCATATCCCATGTAGGGGTTTACCTTGGGAATAACAAGTTTGTCCATGCTTCCTCTAGCAAGGGCGTCCGCATTGATGACCTGGACGAGGAATATTATACCAAGGCCTTTGTTGCCGGCGGAAGTTTAGAATAAATTTTTATTATTTCTCTATTAAACTTATCTTTGTACCCATAATCTAAACCATCACAGGACGCAGTTCATTTAATTTAATTTTTTATGCAACCCAATATAGCTAGTGCCATTACTTTTATAAGGCAAAAACAAGCTGCATTACGTGAGGAGATTCAATCAATAGACAAGGCAATACAGCTTCTTCTATCCGGCGATGTGACTCAACAGGAGCAGCCAAAGGAAAAACCCGTTAAATATATTAAAATTGAAGATGATCCTTTAAAAAGAAAAAGAGGTCGTCCCGCCAAGGTGATATATGTTCAGGATAGTGTCCAGGAAAAGCGCGAAAAATTGCGTTTGAATGAGAAGATCGTCCGGATTCTCAGAAGCAAATATCGCTTTCTGAGTGAAGCGGAGATAGTATCAGCCTGTATTAACAACTATGCTTCAGAAAGGGCCTTATCCCGCGAGGAAGTGCTTGCCAAGGTAAAGCTTGCCCTTGGTGAACTGGAAAAAGAGAAAAAGGTTGTTGAATTTGCCGGTATGGACATGAAGAAGAATTACTGGGGATTCGAGGAATGGATCAACCGCAAGGGTGAAATTGAACCCGAACACATGTACATCCCATAATTGAATTAAAATAGCAATTTATATGAGCCATCCTTCGGGGTGGCTTTTTTTGTTTAATGGATATTTTGGGTAAGTTTTTATGAACTGCAATGAAATTTTATAGCTCCGGAGGAGCGTAGGTTTGGTAGGTAAGGATTATCAATATGCCTTTTACTGCCCGAGAGGG
>CAILMK010000413.1 GCA_903835275.1 uncultured bacterium
ATTTGAATATTCCATTTAAAATGGATCATATGGAAGTGCCATTTGATAAGAAAACAAAAGACGCTATTAAAAATAGTGAAAATTATTATAAGCAACATGACATAGGGTTAGTTTACAACATAGGTTATATTGAATGGAAGCATGATTCAAATGGGCATTGTTTAAAAAATGTTGAAGCAGGGGTTGCTGCGTACCTCAATAAACTAAAATCCGACCCCTTAGTTACTGACTTTGAATATTCTGCCAGCGAGCGCATAGGATATGGAATTGAATACGATAGCGATGCTGAACGTACAGGCACTTATAAATACAATGGAAGGGAATTTGAATTCAATTCCATTTGGATTAAAAATGATTGTTATATACTTTATGTGTTTGCTTCAAATCTTAAAGATGAAAGAGAAGCCTTCAAAATTTGTAACAGAATAATTAACTCAGTTAAGAAATTAAATTTTAATGATTATCTGCATGCAGGGGCCTATACCCTAACCCCCTAAATGAGGAAACACTTCGTGCAATTAGTGATGAGAGGAAAGTTCCCTTAACTATCCCCACTTACACGCAAAAATAGGGGGAATTCTGTATCTTCGCATCTTAAATTTATTAAAATGGAAAATTTAAGCGCAAGGCTTTTATTCAGGATTAAAGGAACCGATAATGTGATATTGTCAAGCTATTCAGAAGAGATATTGGTTTATTTCGAGGCTCAATCAGTCCAATTAAATAAGGGGAAAACAGTTTTGATAGAGAAAGATATTTACAGAATTGAAGATATTGAAACTACTATTGCAGAAAAAATGGACAAGGTTTACGGAATCACTCTTTCTAAGCAAATAGGAAATTCATTCCCTGAAAGTATAACAATCACATACGTAATAAGTAAAGTTGAAAATTAAAAGGCGCATAATTCGAGAAAAGCAACGTGGATTCCTTTATGCGGATATTCAGTCTAAATATTTAGCTGTTTACTGTTGCGAAACATCCCAAAACTAAAAAGTCAGTAATGTGTATGTTGGGAGTAAAATTACGTTAAATCATTTTCCTCATCAAATCACTTCTTCTCGAATTGTTTTTCATATTTTATTGGGTCAATCCTAAACTTACTATATTTTAAAACTTCGATTTGATAAATTTCCTCAAGGTCCTTTTCAAAATTGGAATAGCAATCTTTATAAGCCAACATTGGACATATTATGTAGAGGAAGGGCTCAAACGAATACGAGTAGGTTTCATCTGGGTAATATATAGTATCTTCAGAATTTTCGTATTGCATTTCAAATGCGATAATTTTACCAGCAAAAAATTTGTTAAAGAATGCTACAGTCTCTTCTTTCGATGAAATGATAAAATTACTCTCGAATAGATAATCATAAATTAAATGAAGGGTCATTTTAAATTCCTTAGCCATATCGGAAGAAGTGGCTTCAATATCAGTTAAAAATTCTTTTATCATTTGTATCCATATTATTCTCATATTAGATTTATTGATCATCACGTTTGCGTCTTTTAGGACAATTAGATTTTCTATAGCTAAACATGACGTAATGGCTATGAAAGTTGCGGAGAAAAGTGAATAGAATGGGCTAAATAATTTTAGAAAGTTTTGAAAACCAATCATTGATAGGTCTAAATTCATTCGCGCCCCAGTGATCGTAATTCTGATCAATGAAATAAAAGATACTATGATGAGTATCGCTCCGGTTATTTGAACTAAGTAGAATGAGAATTCTTTTAATTTTTTCATATTTTAAATTTGTTTCGTTGAAGATTTGATGTTGTTTGAACTTCTATATAATCTAGTAGCGAACCTATACAAATTCATTATTATATATAGCTCTTAATATTCCTGAATGAGGAAATCTTCTTTCTTTACCTGTCTTATCTATATATATTGCTATCAATTCAAATGAAGAAGTTTGTTCTTCATTTCGAGACAAATGTTCAATAAAAAAGACACTGGTTAATTCTCCTTCAGTAGGAGAATATTCATGATCTGTTTTTAATACTATTGTTTTACCTTAACTAAATCTTATTAGTTCAATGAAACTTTGAATTGTTTCGTTCTTCATACGATGCAATATACGCAAAAAAATCATAGTTATCCTAATAGGGAGAAAAAGATCGAGCTGATAAAAACTGCAAATCCAAAGATGCAAGCATTGAAGCCTTGGTAGGGGAGGTTCTTTGAGGAATGTTTATCTCTTGCACTGGTAAGTTTCCTCCTGAATGACAACTTAAAAGATTTGTTTTTTGAGTTACTCCCCTCTCCTTGGGAGAGGGGCTGGGGGTGAGGTCAAAAAAAAGAGTTGCCAACTTTTTAAAGTTGGCAACTCTCAAGCCACAAAGCTAATCTTTCTATTCCTTAATTACTTTTTTGCATTCTACCGCATCACCGGTAAATATCCTCAGGATATAAACACCGCTGTTTAACGAACTCATATCAATCTTCTGTTTTGCAGAATAAGAAGTATTGGAAATCAATATTTTTCCATTCAGATCCGTCAGGTAAATGCTTTTCATGGTACCGTCCAGATATAAATAATCCTTCACAGGATTCGGATACATGCTTATCACTTCAGCGTGATTTTGATTTTCAATTCCTGCATTGCTTTTAATAGTAAATGCAACCGTTGAATCCTTACTCCATGTACCGAAGGAGTTTTTCGCCTGCACCGTAATGGTATGTGCACCCGTTAAACTACTGTCAAGCACATCTGAATCGCTAACGGTAACGCTGTCCACTTTTACAGGTGAAAATGGAATATTTACATTATAACCGTTTCCAAAAAATCCGGTTCCGGCAGGTTTGCCATTTTTACCGTCTATATAATATTCCAGTTTTACAATTCCGCCATTGAAGATCAGGTCATCGTTTTTAATCACAAAGGAAGTTCCGGTAAAGAAACCATATTCCCCATTGCTGTAGCGAGAACGTACATATGCATTATGCCATCCATTGCTGAGTACAGTAGTTGGTAAGCTTATATTCGTGGAAATATTTCCTGAGGGTGTCACGGCAACTGAAGTGCCTTTTCCGGGAGCCGGATCCCTGTCATAAAAATATTCCAGTGATTGTATGGTTAAGCCGGTATCAATGGGATGTGCATCTATATAAAAGATGTCACCTTCTGCGGGACCCCATTCACCGGTGCTGAATCCGAAACGCACAAATAATTTATGCATACCCGGGCTCAATGATCCGGTGCTGATGGCGTAGGTAGCTGATATAGCTCCGGAGGGAGTTACTGTCAGTGCAGTGCCTTTGCTTACGCCCGGATCTGTGTCAAAAAAGTATTCCGCCTTGGAAATACTTTGTGCTTTTAATGAGACTATTCCCAGCAGCCATAAAAGCATTATGAGAGATGATTTTCTCATCTTATTGCTGCTTTTTAGCTTTTACGGAAAATTTCAAAGTGCCGCCTTGCGGAACAATCACATTGATAATATCAAAGTCAGTGATGAGTGGAAGTGCAGGATCGCCACCATAACTGGTCAACGGTTTGCTGCCACCAAACGGTCCTACATCCGTACCATCTGTTCCGGCATTATGTCCAACGGAAGATGATTTCAAATGATAATCATTATTCACATTGAAAGGATTGTACCTGTCAGTAACATCCACTTTCAAAAAGCTTGGATCCTTGCTGATAAAGTTTCCGGATCCGGTATTGGTTCCACCCGGAAGTGAATCATAACTGGATGCTCCTGAACCCGGTTTTTCCAAAGCGATATTATTCTTGAAAACTGATTTATCCACGCTGTTACTTACTGCCTGTGTGCCGTAAAAAATGTTATTGGAAATAGTGGCAGAACTTAATGTTCCGAAGGAAGTTGTGTTCAGGAATAAATTATTCTTGATAGTCACATTCCCTGTGAATCCTGCTATCGAAAAATGAAAAAATACATTATTCAGTATAAGGATATTACTCACTGCATCAGAGGAAGGTCCTCCAACGCGGTAGAGGAAATTATTCGCGATGATCCAGTTGGTGGAGCTGTCGCGCACATACATGGTGTATGCAACATAGCATCTTTCAATATCAATATTGGAAGATTTAACTAATGAATTATAATTAACGTTTTGTGTAATGTTAAATCCGATCACAGTAACATTATCGGCGTAAATATCCAGATAATCTATAGTGGTTGGAGGAACATTTACATTGGCAGGGTGATGCCCTTGCCCAATAAGTGTAAGTCCTTTTTTGACGTTGACATTTCCGTAATCGGTAGCCGTACCGCTTACAAAAATAGTGTCCCCAACATTTGCAGCAGTCATTGCCGCGCTAATGGTAGTGTACGTCGCAGGTTTTTTGCTGTCGTTACTTACGGTAAGGACATTCGCCTTTGACGTCATTACAGTAATTGCCAGCAAAGCAAATAAGTAGATGTGCTTCTTCATTGTGATTTTGGTTTAAATTAATGATTTGATTCCCGTTTCCGAAGGATATTTTTAATCCCCAACTTACAAAGTTATATTATAATATGCTGATTGATACCACCTAATGGAAAATAAAATTTCTTATCAATTGCAAATCAATTAGATATGGATTCAATTTTCGATGAATCAAGGCTGAAAAGAGGTGAATTTTTGCCTCATGCCCTTTTGTAGAGATGTAGCATGCTACGTCTCTACATGGTTTATTATTCAATTTTTCCCCTTGTCCCTTGCCCCCTTTGTCCCTTGTCCCTTATAATGTAACTTTGTACTATGGAAGATGTATATGTTATAGACGCCCTTCGTACCCCTATAGGCAAGTATGCCGGGGCTTTAAGCATGGTGAGGCCAGATGATTTGGCGGCACATGTAATAAAATCAATTTTAGCCAGAAACCCCTCTGTTCCAATGGATCAGATAGAGGAGGTCATCCTGGGGGCAGCCAACCAGGCAGGTGAAGATAACCGTAATGTGGCACGCATGGCTTTGCTTCTTGCAGGACTTCCTGTGCACGTTAGTGGTGCCACCGTCAACCGCCTTTGCGCATCCGGCTTACAGGCCATTATTGATGCCTCCAGGGCCATAATGTTGGGCCAAGGGGACATTTATATTGCCGGCGGGGTTGAGAGCATGAGCCGCGCTCCTTTTGTGATGAGCAAGGCCCAAACCGCCTTTGATAAGAACGTGGAAATCTATGATACTTCGCTTGGATGGCGCTTTACCAATCCTAAATTGGCTGCCATGTATTATCCATACAGTATGGGGGAAACAGCTGAGAATGTGGCTGAAAAATACGGCATTAGCCGCGAACAGCAGGATGAATTTGCGATGCGCAGTCAGCAGAAATATGCTGCTGCCCATGAAGCAGGAAAATTCAATAATGAAATAATACCGGTAAGTGTTCCGCAGGGAAAGAACGAACCGGTTATTGTAAATAAGGACGAACATCCGCGTTTAACGGATATGTCCAAACTGGCGGGACTGAAACCCGCCTTTAAAAAAGAAGGCGGAACGGTCACGGCAGGAAATTCCTCCGGACTGAATGATGGCGCTGCGATGCTGATATTAATGAGCGGCACAAAGGTCAAGGAACTCGGCTTGAAACCGATTGCCCGCATAGTCAGTATGGCTTCCGCAGGTGTGGATCCTGCCATCATGGGAATAGGCCCGGTCCCTGCCACTCAAAAGGCATTGAAACGTGCGGGGCTCGAAGTAAAAGATCTTGGATTGATAGAACTCAATGAAGCATTTGCTTCCCAAAGTATAGCCTGCATCCGCGACCTTGGTCTGGATGAAAGCATCGTAAATGTAAACGGCGGCTCTATTGCCATCGGGCATCCGCTGGGAGGTAGCGGTGCACGCATCAGCACTACCCTAATCCATGAAATGCAAAAACGTGATAATGTTCGTTACGGACTCGCCACTATGTGCATAGGAGTAGGGCAGGGTACGGCGATTATTTTTGAGAAAGTTTAATCTTGCAGCTCTCGTCCCGAGGTTTCGGGATGTGTATTATTTGTTGGGTTCCAACCCAACAATGTCTTGCACATTCGGGGCTGGAGCCCCGGTAATAAGCGTCACGAGGCTGGAGCCTCGCGACTGCGGAGGGGTTGGAAAATAATTGGATCTATATGTTTGAAAATTATGAATTGAAAGGTGAACCTTTAAATTTTTTTGTTAAATTTTTAAAAAGCGAATCAGATTGCCAGGTTTTGATTGATTGGATTGCTAATGAGGATATAAATAAACGCATAGAATATTTTGATTCGCCAAAGGAGCATATTTCTGATATATATTCTAAAAGATATTCTTTAGCTTTAAACACTAATCCTGAGTCCCTATTGTTAGAGGATTTAAAAAATCTATTAGTTAATCTTGAAAAGGCCAATATTGATGCAATTCGACTGGTTTTTTTCACAAATATTCAGGCTGATTTTTATGTATTTACAGACGTAAAGTTTACTGATATATTTGGAGTCCTTGACTTCAGACTATTACATTCTCAAGCTCCCACGAGTCTTTAGTGAAACGATGACTCGCTCGGAAAGGATGCCCTCTCTTAAAGGACTACTGTGTGGACACATCTTTTAAGAAG
>CAILMK010000414.1 GCA_903835275.1 uncultured bacterium
AAGGTTAAGTTATGGAACAAGCAAAATGCCAATGGAAGGACAATTCTTACCGTAAATCAGGACCAGGAACTGATGAATGAAATGGGTAAAACAGAAGCACCTGATTCCCTGAGTTTATTATGCAATAAACTTAAGGTAGGCGGCAGGATGGAAATGTCCCATCCTGTATTTTATGGTAACGGAAGATTCGCATTGTTTACCTTCCATACCATAGATAAAAACCATAAGGATGAGGAGGAATGTAATCTCTACTGGCTGGATGATACGAGTAAGTGGGTAAAGCAGCAAAGCCTGATGTCGAGGCTGCGGGTGCCGAAGAAATTCAGCTATAAATAACTGAAAAACAGGGCATAAAAAAAGTTGCGTCCATACTATCTAAGGAAAAAAAACCATCTAAACACCTTAAATAAATTAACCGCAACTAGATCTTATATTCTACTATACGTTTGTACTTTCAATTTGGTTGGGCAAAGATACAAATTATTTTAATAATCTATATAATCCGCCATTCAATCTTAATAATTCTGTTTCCGCAAGCTTTGTATTATATCGGGCGCTAATCAAGCGTGTTTGTGCGTCCTCTAAAGACTGCTGTGCTTGCCGTAGCTCTATACCAGAACTGCTTCCAAGTCTAAATCGTTCCATTGCCACAGAAATATTTTCATAAACCACGGAAGTATTCTCTTCCTCAAGGTTTAAGAGCTGCAAATTACTCTGGAACATTTCAAACGTTTTTGCAACGGACGTTTCCACCTGCAGTTTTACATAGTCATAATTCAGTTTCGCACTGAAGCTGCTGATGCGCGCATTTTGGATATTGCGGGTTGCATAACTGCCATTAAAAATGTTGTAAACAAGATTACCGCCCACGTTAAATCCTGCAGCACGATTGAGGAGGGTAAACCCTGCCTGGTTTTTTGTATTTGCAAAATTGTAGCCCGGCGTAAAATATAATATCGGATACAAAAGGGATTCATTTTCCTTTACTATGTAGTTTGCCACCTGCATATTTTTGTCTGCAATGGCCAATTGGGTATTCTGCTCAATAGCCTCTTTTTTCAGTTCCTCAATATTGGGTTTATACGCAATAATAATAGTGTCTTCCACATCAAAATCGGCATCGGAAGGGCGTCCCAATAATACATTCAGGTTTTCCTTGGCAGCGGTAATAGTTATTTTTAAACTTAAATACCTGGATTTCTGTGCGTTCAAATCCACTTTTGCCTGTAGGAAATCCAGTTTTGAAGAGGAACCTATATCCATCTTTTCCTTGGCAATCTTTAGTTTCTCATCATAGAATGCCATATTGGTATTTACGGCCTTCATTTGTTGTTTCTGCTGTACAATATCAAAATATCCGTTGAGCAGCTGCGCAATATTATTCTCGATGGTCATGCGTAGATTATCGGCACCAATTTTATCCAATTCTTTTAACCTGCCATAAGTTGCATACATTTTAAATCCCTGAAAAACAGTCCAGGTCATGGCAAGATTGACATTCGTAATGTATGACTTAACGCCTGTGCGAGTCAATTCAGTACCGGTATTGTATACCTGGTGTATATTATTATCCTGGAAATTTTCACCTGCCAATACCTGTATAAGGGGATAAGC
>CAILMK010000415.1 GCA_903835275.1 uncultured bacterium
ATTTATGTATATTACAATATGTATTGGACTTTAGAGCTTGCTTCCTACCTGGATGATGCACCTTGGCCTGCGACCAAGGATGAACTTATAGACTATGCTATCCGCTCAGGAGCACCATTGGAGGTTATTGAAAACCTCCAGGAGCTTGAAGATGATGGTGAGCCTTATGAAGAAATAAATGAAATATGGCCGGATTACCCCACGCATGATGAGTACTTCTTCAATGAAGACGAACTGTAAGGTAGTTCCCTTATTTACCCGAAAATCAAAGTGAAAATCCGGCTACCAAGCCGGATTTTGCTTTTTAGCCTGTTTCGTTATTCACAATAATGTCTGGGTTCAATTTATATAAGTATGGCTAATCCCCGTAAGATTCATTTCGTTTAAATTATTGATATTTAGTTTATTATATGCTTATAGTTATCGCATAATATTTGATTGGATATTTTATGCCTGTATATATACATCCCTAAAAAACCAACAAAATCTGTGTATAAAAATGCCTGTGCCCCACTAATGTAAGATTTGGTTGAAATGCAATTTTAGTCCAAACTTTGCTGACTTAACTTTGTCTTAGAAATCAGATAGATAAAACAATGTTTCCTGATTTCAGTCGTTCTTTAGGAACGGGGAAATTTAAAGATTAAAACTATGAAACACATTACACTCTTCCTCTCATTAACGCTGATACTAACCCTCGGGTTGGTAGGCATGTCCTTCCGGAGTACCGGTAAGGGCGGAACACACTTCATGGATTGGAAATGGAGCGATGTTGAACAACAAGCCAAGATACGCAACAAACCTATCTTCATATTCGTTGGCGCATCTTATTGCAATATAAGTGCACGCATGAATTTCGTTTTCCGCCAGAAGGAAGTAGGCGAAATGCTGAATGATAATTTTGTCTGCAATAAAATGTTTACTGATGAAGGTTTGATGAATAATATGCGTGCCAGCAACTGGGGCGTTACAACCGTTCCTACCTATTTATTCTTCACCAGCGATGGCAAACTTGTCTACAAGGCGGAAGGATACAAGGACAAGGAAAATATGCTGACAGAAATTGATGCAGCCATGCAAAAGATCAAGGAAAAGACAAAAATATAACAAATACACACTTACTCACAAAAGCGCCCTGTAAGGCGCTTTTTTTATGCGCTCTTTTTTGTTCTGTTCAAGGACATTTTAGCCTATGTCATTAAGTTAAGCAAACATCCCCCGCCTATCGGCTCCCCTTAAAAGGGGGAATCTATCTCAAGCAAGTTTATACCTTTATATTTTCACATTTGATCAGGCAAATAGATTCAAAAAGTAGAAAACTTTTAAACTACGGATAATCTCACGAACGAGCAATTCCCCCTTTGAAGGGGGTTAAGGGATGTTGTATTTTGCAACTCTTATTAAAATTCCTTAACTTCATAACAGCTACATTTCACCTCTCGTCTAGCGGATAGATTATACTATTGTACGGAATAGTTGCAAATAAATACGAAAACGCAGTTTCCGACGCATATTTAAGAACGTATTCATGTGATGGGTTGTACTTCTATCAATCAATGATATGTCTTCTAAGGGAAGATTTAAACAAGCATAGAACCATGAAACGTAACTCAATCATATTTGTTCTCAGTTTTACCATCATTTATTTTTTAAACATTTCCTTTGTGAGTGACCGCGGAAAAGGGGTTCATTTCGTAGAATGGAAATGGAGTGATGTGGAGCACATGGCAAAGTTGCGGGATATGCCTATTTTCATATTTGTGAGAGCGTCCTATTGTGCGGAGGGAGATAGAATGGAAGTGGTGTTTAAGCACAAGGCACTTGGCGAGGTATTAAATCACAACTTTATATGCGGTAAAATGAGTACTGATGCTGATGTTTTTAATAATATTAAAGCTACAAACTGGGGCGTTGAACATGTGCCGACGTATTTGTTTTTCACGTCTAGTGGAAAACTGATGTACAAGGCCGAAGGATATAAATGTCCGGATTCTATGCTGGTTGAGATACAGGCAGCAAGGGAGAAGATGGTCCAGTATAGTATGTGCAAGAATGATAAAATGTGTGATGAATGCAAATCTTGCAAGTGATAAGAGGAATTTGAAGAAAAGTTTAGTTAAAACTTCGTCTGCATATATCCGTGCATTCAGTGTAATCCTCTAAATCAGTGATTCAGATACTTGTGGTTTGGAATTTTTCTTTAACTTTGTTAAGAAAAAAACACTAAAATCATTCAAATCACATGAAAAACGCGCGCAAATTCTCTTTTTTTAAGTTTATTCTTCTTTTCATCCTTTCAGGGATATGTTTCCAAAACGGTTTTGCCAAAGGGATGAGTGGGACTTATACCATTGATGCAAAAGGTAAGGGAAGTAAAAATTACAAGACTTTATCCGATGCATTTAAGGTTTTAAGAGATAGCGGGCTAATAGGGCCAGTGGTTTTTAGCGTAGCCAACGGTACCTATATTGAAAATGGAGACGCCAGTTATACTTCAGGAATGTCTTCAACTAATACTTTTACAATTCAATCTGCATCGGGTGATAGCAGTAAAGTAATAATCAGAGGTTATTTGTACTTTAAAAATTGTACCTGGGTTACCATTAAACAAATAACAGTATGGGGTTATGGAGATTGCATTGACTTTTATTCTTCTGATAATATTACAATTACCAATTGCCGATTAATTGGTCCTTTAACCGGCAGCAGTAGTGTAATATCAATAGACCCTTCCGGCAATTACGGTCCACATGACTCTAATGTTGTCATAACTAATAATTATTTGAAAGGTAATTATTATGGAATTGGCATGGATGTTTACAATTTCAGTACCGGTGATCATGCGCTGAATCTTAAAATATCGGGTAACACATTTGATAGTACTATTAAAAGAGCAATTAGCATAATTGGAGATAGTATGGTGGAGATAAGCGGAAATATAATCCGTGGCGCAAATACAGGTATTTATCTATGGGAATGCTCTGATGTAAAAATATCTAAGAATATTATTGATTTGCCAAATGGATATGCCGGAATTGATAACGAGGTTAATTATGCGACTAAAGCCCATCCTATAGTCATTCAAAACAACTTTGTTGCAGTTGGAGGGGCTTATACCTCCTACGGTCTTTATTCGCAAAGCCGTAATTGCAAATATTATTTCAATACATTCTATATTTATTCAGGGAATTCTTTCTCATTTGCAGTTTATTTTATATCTGAGAAAACTCCGGATTTTGAAAACAATATTGCAATCAGCGATTCCGGATATGCCCTTGGCATAAGTTCATCAAGCCCTATAGGGATATATGATTATAATGATCTTAAATCAAACAATGGATATATTGCAGAGTTGGATTGGACGAATTATAAAACTCTTTCCGGCTGGCAATCGGCTACTGCATGGGATTCCAATTCTGTATCAAAAGATCCGCAGTTTTATTCAAGGCATGATTTGCATATTAAAAATACTGCACTTAGTGGAAAGGCAAAGTATATGGCGTCTGTTCCTGATGATATAGACGGACAAACGCGGGTAAGCGGGGCAACAACAATTGGAGCAGATGAAATAACAGGTGGCAAGGCAAAGTTTGGTGTAAATAGTTTTTGTTTGGGAGATAGTTCCATCTTTACTGATTCGTCATTTTATTATGGATTGGATAGTATAAAACACTGGCAATGGACTTTTGGAGATGGGGCTAGTTCAACTCTGCAAAATCCAAAACATCTTTATACGAGCGGAGGTAGTTTCACAATATGGTTAAAAATCACCACCAGTCTTGGATTGTCTGATTCCATATCCCACACAACTAGCGTTGATACTACTTGTCATCGTTTATTGAAAGGCATCATTTCCACAAGTGCCGGCGCTCCCTTGAAAAGCGCTATGCTGTACCTCTGCACTTATACCGCGAATGATTCCGTGGTACACCTTATAGATTCCATGCGTACGGATACGAGCGGTTATTACAGCTTCCGCAGCACCCGGGATAGCGTATATCTATTCGCCATGCCATCTATGGGTACTTATCCTCATGAATTGCCTACATGGGCTGATACGGGGCTGTATTTCCCGAATGCAAGTTCCATTGTATTGCACCTCGGTACGAACATTAAAAACTATCGCACTATTTACGGTGCCAATCCCGGTGGTAGTGGCTTTGTAGGTGGCAAGGTAAGCTATTGCTATTTGTGCAAGAATTTTGGTTCAGGGAATCCTGCTGCGGGTGTAAGGGTACTGCTTGCCGATTCCAACGGGAAAGTACAGGCATATACTTACATCAATTCAAATGGATACTTTAGCTTTAGTAATATTGCCATTACCAAATACAAGATATTTGTTGACCAGCCCTTAGTGAAAAATACCATTGCGCCGACAGTTACCATACAAGCAAGTAATCCTTTCGCAACGAACCTTGGATTCACTTTATATCCAACATATCTTTCTTTAAATACGATAAGCGGTATTGAGCAACAAAATAATGAAGATATTATTTCGGTATATCCTAATCCGGCAAGCGATAAATTGTATGTTGATCTTAAGAGTGGTGAACAGGCAAACTCAATTGCGTACATAAGCATTACAGACCTATCCGGAAGAACCCTTTTGAATCAATCCGTAAAGGGAAATGTTACCACCATTGATATATCATTTCTTCCGTCCGGCATTTATATGTTAAGATGCCAGGATAAGGATAAGGTTGAGGTAATAAAGTTTTCCAGGAATTAAATCACTTCCTATTCAAAGCCTCGCGGGTTTCTACGATGTATCGTAGAAACCCGCGAGGCTTTGAGATTGTTGTTCCTCCTACTAC
>CAILMK010000416.1 GCA_903835275.1 uncultured bacterium
CTACAAGACAGTAAGCAACATTACCGGTGTCCGTGGAATTTATAACAAGATAATTTTAAACACGGAAGCCGCTGCACCGGATATAGAAAACAAGATTAATCATGCCTTTCAAAGAAATGCTGCACTGCAATCAAAAGATATTACCGTTGAAGTAAAAAATGACAGGGTAATACTAAGTGGAGTGCTACCCTCTTTTCAGGACCGCGAAGAAGCAATGGAAACAGTCTGGGCAGTTCCCGGAATAAAGGAAGTTGATAACCGGATCCTTATTTCCGCCCCTGCACTCGAAGAAATAGCCGTTTAACTAAATGCAGGAAGTAGGATGGGTAAAGTCCGTAAACTTATACCATATACATTCGGGTAATTTTGGCAAATCTGTGTTCCGCTTTAGTTAGGCCCGTAAGCTTAAACCAAAGCATACAAAAGATCTTTATTTAATTACCGCTTTAGATAAGCCCGTAAGCTTTGAATAAAGCAATACAAGAATTTTGACATGCCTGTCGTATGCTTTTCAGAAACGCCCGTAAGCCTTTCAAAAAGTATAAAAAGAATTCAACATGCCTGTGATATGCTTCAAAAAAGCCCGTAAGCTTTTTAGAGCATTCCCTTCATCGCAATAAGTATTCACTTGATTGCAATAAAAATTCACTTGTGCCAAATCCATTGAGTCCTATATCTTAACTACGCGAAGCGCGTCCCACTTCAGGGGGTTAGGGGGGCAATGACGGTGAAGCTAAAATGAGATAAACCAAGGCTTACAGGCCTTGGTTTATCAAAAAATGTCAAACGGGAATATAGAGAGTATGAATGCTATTTACGGTGCGTCTGTTTTGTTTACCTGATTATTGATACAAAGATGGGGTTACTGTATTTGAAACCGTTACACAATTTCAGGTTTAAGTTGTAATATAAACTTAGGTGGTAGCGCTTTTGGAGTGTGACCACCCGCGACCAATAAAAGCCTTGTTTGTCCGGATTCAATAAAACGCCTAAATTGCGTGAAATTTCAAAACACAAAACACCAGATGAAAACACTTTCGCGCGCAGTCCTTTTATTTATTTGCTACATTGCATTCTCAAGCTTCGTAGGGGATACCTGGAAAACAACAACTTCAAAGGGAGGCAGGTTCACATTGATGATGCCGCAAGAAGCAAAGGAAAGCATCAAGAAAATTCCTTCAGGTGCGGATACTCTGATAATGAATCTTTTCATGTATGATGCCAGTGCCGCCCAGGAAGACAATCTGGTTTATCTGGCTATCTATACTGATTATCCGGAGTCGTATAAATCCAAGTCCGCAGATGAAGTAAACACAATTCTTAACAATTCGGTGGATGGCGCGATGAATAAAGTCAATGGGACACTTGTCTCAAAAACAGATATCAAGAAGGATGGATATCCGGGGAAAGAATATTATATTGACTTTCAAAATGGAGCCGCTGAGATCCATGCACGTGCATATCTTGTAAAAAACAGGATGTATATTCTGGAAACTATTTATGTTACTGCCAGCAAGGGAAATAAATCCGATGAGCGCTTTATGAATTCATTTGTTCTGAATAAGTAAATCCTTCTTTGTCAAAGTAATTATTTTGTTATTGTCTACACAGACAGACGATATTTCCCGCCTCCACCCCACCCTCTGTATGCAATCTTCGTATACCTTTGCGTGGATTCTTTGCAGAATCCAACGATTACTATAAAACAGGTACCAAAGCTTCCCCATGAAAAAAATTCTCATCCTCTTTGCTTTAACACTCCTGGGTGCATCCCAACTACAGGCCCAGGGCAAACTCACCGTTAGCGGCATATTGAAAGATTCCAAAACCGGCGAAACCCTCATCGGAGCCACCGTTAAAGTCAAGGAATTAACCGCAACAGGGGCAGTTTCCAACGAATATGGTTTTTATTCCATTACAATTGCCCCCGGGAAATACACCCTCGTCTTTTCCTATCTGGGTTATGCTGACAAAAGCATGGAGATTACTTTATCCGCCAACCAAAAACTGAATGTAGAACTGGATGACAATACAAAAGAAATTGGCGAAGTTGTTGTTACCGGGGAAAAGACAAATTCCAACGTCACCAGTACAAAAATGGGAGCTGTACATTTGGATGTTAGGGAAGCCAATAAAGTCCCTGTTATCTTTGGAGAAAAGGATATCATTAAAACAATACAACTTATGCCGGGGGTTTTAACACTCGGCGAAGGAAATACCGGCTTTTATGTCCGTGGCGGCGGTGCAGACCAGAACCTTATTCTGCTGGATGAAGCTACAGTGTACAATCCATCGCATTTGCTGGGATTCTTCTCCATATTTAATTCCGATGCCATCAAGGATGTAAATCTTTACAAAGGCTCCATCCCAGCTGAGTACGGAGGTCGTGTTTCTTCCGTTATGGATGTAAGGATGAATGACGGTAATTCAAAAAATTTCGGAGTGAGCGGCGGCATCGGACTGATTGCTTCGCGCCTGACAGTAGAAGGACCTATTTCTGATAATGGTTCGTTCATTATTTCCGGAAGGCGTACCTATGCTGATCTGTTTTTAAAACTTTCCAGCAATCAGCAATTGAGAAATTCCAGCCTGTATTTTTATGACCTGAATGTAAAAGGAAATTATAAACTCGGCGAAAAAGATCATATCTACCTCTCGGGCTACTTCGGCAGGGATGCATTCAGTTCGCAAAACCTGATCAGTACTGACTGGGGAAATGCTACCGGAACACTCCGCTGGAACCACCTAATCACTGATAAATTATTCCTCAATACATCCTTCATAGCAAGCAATTACAGCTTCAATAATTCGAGTACCTTCGGGGCGAATAGTTTTACCATAAACTCCGGCATAAAAGATTACAGCCTGAAGGAAGATTTTTATGATTATATCAGCCCCTCCAATACGCTCAAGTACGGGGTTCAGTCCACCTACCATACATTCATTCCAGCGGATATAACGGGAGACCTGAATGCGCTCTCAGGAAGGATTACCAATATCCAGAAAAAATACGCCTGGGAAAACGCCGCATACATCTCCGATGATTTCGGTGTAGGGTCTAGATGGAGATTCAATACCGGAGTGCGTGTTTCTTCGTTCTCATTATTGGGGAACGATGCAGAAATTTATACCTACAACGATAAAGGGGTAGCAACGGATTCCAATTTTTATGCTAAAAATAAATTCATAAAAACATATTACGCCCTGGAGCCACGACTGGGAACAACTTTTTTACTGAATGATGTAAGCTCCCTGAAAGCATCTTATTTTTACAACACTCAATATTTGCATCTGCTTTCCAATTCCACCATCAGCACACCGAATGACTTGTGGATTCCCAGTAGTAATAATGTAAAACCGCAGCAGGCGCAACAATACTCCATCGGGTATTTCCGCAATCTTCATGAGAATGATTATGAATTTTCAGCGGAGACGTATTACAAGAATATGTACAATCAGATTGACTATGCTACAGGGGCGGATCTAACATTCAATCCGAAGGTGGAATCGCAACTATTATACGGTACCGGCAAGGCATATGGACTTGAACTTTTCCTTCGTAAAAAAACAGGAAGATTCACCGGGTGGCTAAGCTATACTTTATCCAGAACGCTGCGAAACTTTCCGGGAATTGACAGTAATAAAACCTTCCCTGCGCGCCAGGACAGGATACAGGTAATATCACTCGTTGGAATTTATGAGATCAGTAAAAAATGGACTGTATCAGCCACCTTTGTTTATTATACAGGTAATGCGGTTTCTTTCCCCAGCGGAAAATACGAAGTGGATGGCAAGCTGATGGACTATTATACCGAAAGGAATGGTTACCGAATGCCTCCATACAATCGTTTGGATCTATCAGCAACACGCATCATGAAAAAGACAGCCAATTTTGAATCCGAGCTGAACTTCTCCGTTTACAATGCGTATGCACGGCAAAATGCATATTTCATTTACTTCCAAAAAGACCCGAATAATCCTAATAATACACAGGCGGTTCAGGTATCCTTGTTCAGCATTATCCCAAGTATCACTTATAACTTTAAATTCTAAGAGCAGCCATGAGAATCATAAAATACATATCCTGCCTTATTTTGCTGAGCGGACTCATCTCCTGCCAGAAAGTTATAACCATTGACCTGAATAAAACAAATCCCCAACTGGTGGTGGATGGTCATATCACCGATCAACCTGGACCCTATACAGTAACGATAAGCCAGACCACTGATTACTTTACGCCGGGCAGCTACCCTACCGTCAGCGGTGCAACGGTTGTAATTACAGATAACGGCGGAAGCCAGGAAACACTTAAGGAAACTTCTGCAGGAACCTATCAGACTTCAACGCTGCAGGGAATGCCCGGGCACACCTATTTTCTAAGTATTACTTATAACGGAAAAACTTATTTGGCACAGTCCAGCATGCCGCAGGCAGTAGGGATAGATTCGCTTTCTTACGATACCTTGGTCCCTGCCGGAAGACCTGGACGACCGGGTGGTAATGGAAGGGCACGAATTAATTTCCATGGATATTTTACAGACCCCATCGGAATAACCAACTATTATTCTATGCACTTTTACAGGAATGACAGTTTGCTGGATAGTAACCGCTATGTTATTTACTCAGACAACCTGGTGGATGGGAAAGTGGCA